>JAZDHD010000001.1:0-3940 GCA_043806215.1 Pseudomonadota bacterium
TTTGAGCACTCAGTGACTGTGTGAGAGCCCGCTCTTTCCGATCTCCGATTTGATGAGGAAGCTTTTCGCCGCAGCATATTTCTCGCCCTCGGAAAGACCGTTCACGACTTCCACGTGTTCCGAATCCCTGCGACCCAAGGCGATTGGGCGAACTTCAAAGTAGTCGCCATATCTCACAAAGACGGCATCCCCGAATCGCTCGAGCGTCTGTATTGCTTCCGGCTTCACCGCAACGGGGACTTCAGTTTCTTCCTTGATCAGCCTGACGGAGACGAACATTCCGGGGCGCCACTTTCCATGATTATTGTCGATCACCACGCGTGCCTTGGCTGTTCTACTCTTTTCGCCGACAAGGGGAGCGATATACGATACGGCTCCGTCAGCCGTAAGACCGCCGGCGTCGGACTTGACGGTTACCTCTTGTCCGACACGGACGGCATGAAGATTGTCCGCGTAGACCGTAATATCGACCCACACGGTCGAGAGGTCCGCTATCCCCAAAATGTCGGCTTTTTCTTCCACCCACTCGCCCGTGGACATGTGCTTTGTGATGACCACTCCGTCAAAGGGAGCTTTTAGCGGATAATCGGTCATCGACGCCTCCGGGTGCTCGCGGAGGGCATCTATGTCTTTCCCAGAAAAGCCCAACGCGCGCAGCTTCTGACTCGCCGCCACACGTTCCACCCGGGCTTCCTGGAACTCCTTGTTCGCATCCAGATATTCCTTTTCAGGGCTGACCCGGTCTTCCCACAATCGCTTTGTGCGCTCGAAGTTGATCCTCGCCAACTCTTCACGATGAAAGCGGACCAGGTACTGGCTCCCTGCATCCGCCAGTTCTCGACTGTCGATTACGGCGACGACTTCGCCCGCCTTTACCGTGTCTCCCAGGTTCTTTCTGCATTCCGAGACTACACCGGATACTCTGGGAACCACATGGCACACCCGGTCGGCGTTTAAGACAACTTCACCCGGCAGTTCGAGCACCGACCGGATGCGCTTCGAACCAGCGGTTTCAACTTCTATTCCCACGGTGTCCGCTGCTTCCGGAACGAGTTCTATCCTTCCCTCAACCTGCGAGAATTCCCACTCGTGTGATTTGCCTTCGTGTTCTGCAACCACCTTCGCCTCGAACGAATGTGGTTCTTCCACAACGGTGTCGGAATGCAGAAAGCCGCCTTTCGGTTCAAATTTGTACCGGGTGATCCGGTTTCCAAGGCGTTTGAGTTCCACGGATACCGAGACTTGTCTTGGATCCACCGGTTTGTGCCCTTCGTAACAATAGACCCTGAATCGAGGCGGGACGCCGTCCTCGAAGATGACGACTTCAACCTCGAAATGCCCTTGCACCAACAAGCGCCCTCCATGCGGTCCTTTCGCCGAGCCTTCATGGTCGTGATGCTCCGAGTCCGCCTCTCCCCGGTGACCGTGCTCCCCGTGCTCACGGTCATCCCGGGCCACATCTCCGTGCCCATGTCCGTGGTCGTTTTCGATTGAAGCCGAAGGGTGAGGCTCGGCCCCCAATATGAAAAAACCTACTACTATGAAAGCGAGGATGACCGTTCCCATTCCTATGTAATCTTTTTTTCTCATGTGACGAGCGTCCTCTCCGGTTGACTTGTACGGAAGTCCATAACCGTTCCTTATCGTGGTTGCCGAAAGGCCTGTCGGAAACGAGGGGCCTGTGCAGTTCCCGGGCAAATCCCCCCGGCACCCATAGGCGCCAACATAAGCATTTTGGCTACGCCGGCCGCTCTCGACCCGGCACTGAAGTACCGGGCTACTTTCGGCCGCCCCTGTTGGGGCTTGGAAGCCTTAACGTCCCGGAGGGACTGTATGACAGTAGACCGGTCTTTCAAGGCCGGGTTGGAGGCATTCCTGCTCTCATTTAGCGCCCATGCCCCCGGCCCCCTTTCGACAAGGGGGCCGGGATTACGAGGATTTCCCCATTCACAGCCTGGATACATATCTCAAGTATCGATTACCCTTTGCCGCAATAACTGCACATGGTGCAAGCATGGTTCCTCATCGCCGGAGACACAGGGTGTTCCGATGCTTCTACGACGCCTATTTCGAGCCGTGTTTGCCGTCCGTCTTGGCCGACAACTTCCCGGCGTCCTTCTTCAGCGTATCCATTTCAGCATCGAATTTCTGCCACGCGTCGGTCATCTTCTTGTTCATTGCGTCGGCTTTCGCCCGGGTCCGACGTTGCGATGAATGATATGCCGGCCCTCCTGCAAAGGCAGGGGCAACCGAAGCCGACAAGATTAAGAGAGCTGCGAACACTGCAAACTGCTTCTTCATTGAAATTTCCTCTACTTTCTTGACCAATACTCTCAAGATGCCTCTCGCCCGACATCACGGCAGAGGGGACATCCACGTTGTCTCTCCAATGAACTCGATCACGTTTGACATGCGATTCGCGCGGGAATCATCCCGGGACTCCCGGGGCGCGGCCGACCGAGGTACGGCACCTTTCCCGGTACAGACCGGTCAACGGCCGGACTGCAATCGCATTCTCGGAGTGAATCGAATCCCCCGGAACTGATACGTACGGGATTTTGGGTATGGCTTAGATCAGAAGAACAATAGACCGGAGAGAAGCAATGGTTGAACCGGCAGGCGGGGGGCCTCCGGAAGAGATGAAATTCTCCCGGTCCGGCGAGACGGTATGGGAAAGCGAAAATGTAAGAGAAACCGCTTTGAATGCAGGGTGGTTTGCCGAGTATCGGACGGGTAAGGCAATACTATCCGGGTCCCTCGGAGTCAGGTCGTGGTGGTGACAGCAACCGGCGGAATCGAGATACGCCCTTTCCTGAGCGTCCGGACCGCAAACCTCTCTTGGCAAGCTGCACATTGGGGGGATGTCGCACCGGGCAACGTCGTCTCCGGCAGAAAACCGTTGTGTGGGCCCGGCTTGGCGTGCTTCATGGTGCAAATGCCTGCAGCACGTCTCCCTGATGTGCGGGATTCCAAGTACGAGGAAATACGCCGTCAAGATGATGAATGCTCCGATTCTCTTGCTTTGCATCGTCTTCATGGCGTTACGTTCCTGCATCCCTCGGTTGAAACATCCGAGGTTGTTCCCGAATCACGGTTGACCTGCACGTACATATAATTCACGCCGGAGAGAAAATCAAGAGACGGGAAGGTCCTCCGGGCTGAGGAAAGACTTTAGCGACGCGGATTGAAATTCGCTGTGATCCCAACCCGGTTCCTCGTCTCAAGAACCTTCTCGAAAGTCAGGACTCCAAATAGCTGAGGGATCGGCTCCCGATTGTCGGCTTGACATTTTGAGGAGCCAAACATAGCATTGGATTTGACGGGAGAGAAGCAACATATTCTTGCCCGGAGGAACGGCACATGAAAAGTTCCGTCACTGTCGACGCCGTAGCGGATTATATTCTTTGGGTTTTCCATGAACAGGGAAAGCCGATAGATCATCTCAAGCTTCAGAAGCTCGTCTACTATGTCCAAGCTTGGCATCTCGCCCTTTACGACGAGCCCCTATTCCCTGAGCATCTTGAGGCTTGGGTAAATGGTCCCGTTCAACCCGGACTCTACCGACGCTTCAAGAAATGGTACTGGGAACCCATTGAGGAGAAACCCGAGTGTCCTGATTTGCCGGAATCAGTGAAGGACCATATCAACGAAGTCTTGAACGTGTACGGTGATTATCCTGCGGAACGTCTCGAGTATAATGTCCATAGAGAGATGCCGTGGGTGAAGGCCAGAAATGGAGTGCCGCCTCTTGAACCATGTACTGCGGTTATTTCGAATCAAGACATGATGGATTTCTTCGAGCGTATGGGACGGCAGTAGTGGTTAAGAGGAAACGGAAGGATATTAAGGTTCAAGATGCGGTACCTCCTCCCGTAGATCTGGAAACAATAAAGTTCTCGTTTCAGTTCGCAGTCCTTCAGAAACATGATTTGGCTTTAGA
>JAZDHD010000002.1:0-13677 GCA_043806215.1 Pseudomonadota bacterium
CCGGCTGTCTTATTCATAGAGCAAGAGACGACGTATCACGTAGAGGTGCTCTCCATAGCGACTTCCCGGGTGATCTGCCTCGGGAGGGAGCCATGGGGGGCGAACCGCGCACTGTTCTGAGAGGATTGAGTACATGCACTCTCTGGGACTTGTTGTCCACGACGACCAGACGTTCATGACCAAGGTAGTGGACCTGGGGATTGAACAGGGGATTTTCACCCGTGACAGGGCCGATGAGATCATACGCATCTCCGTGGCCATGGCGAACAAGTACGTGCTTCAGAAGGAAATAGATTTTCGATCGACCGAGGAGTTGGCAAGAGTCCAGGAAACGGTCCTCAAACTCGTTGGAGTGGGGCTGGAAATCAAGAGTAAGGGCAGTGTGGAAGAGGGAGTCGAACTCCTGATGGAAGCTTCCCCCGTCGATCTGTTCCGTTTGGCCTATACCCGCATCGAGAAGCTCCGCCATGGCTGGAAATCGCTGCTGTTGAACCATCGGGTCGAAATCATGGTCAGCGCGGAAGAGTACGACTGCTTGGACGATCTGAGTTGTCAGCGCCTTGCCGAGATGAGCGTGTTTTCGGAGGGCGAGATTCATGCCATTGAGTCGCTTACGCTCGAAGATCATCTATTCTCGACGCTGGGGCTGGTGGAATACTACGAGGCCGAACTGGAACGATACGAGTTCATACTCCGCCTGAAGGACATATTGCCCTTTGCTCACTTGAACAGATCGAAGAGTGTGAGCGGAAGCAGTCTGTCCGAGGTTGACTCCGTGCGGGAGGCCTTAATCGACACACTTGTAATATCGGCCGTTGTGGATGCCGCAGATCCCGTGACCGTCTCCATGGATGATATCCGTACGTTTCTTGACGCGCTGGATACGGCCGAAGAGGGGGAGATCTTCTCGGCTGAGTTGGAGGAAGCCGCTGTAGACTTGATCCACGAGCTTGGCGAGAGGTTGGAGGAACGTGAGGCCTCGCTGTTGGCCAAAGAGTTCCTGGAGACGGTCCGGAAACTCCTGGAGACCGTCGTCACCGAGTGGGAGACCGTGAACTCCTCCTCGGAAGACATATTCTTCAAACGCTGGTGCAGGCTTGTCCTTTTGACCGGGGCTCCGGATCCCGTGGATCGGATACTTGCCGCGCAGGATACTCCCGATGAATTCGACTTCGAGATCCTTGTGGAAAGGCTGGGCGGCCTCCGGGGTAAAGACGCCCGTGCGTTCATCAAGCGCCTGCCTTGGCAGGCCATGTCTCCCGGCCAAGTGATGCGGCTGTTTCACGGGTTTCACGATTGTCAGAAACAGTTTGCCGATTACGTAACCCTCGACGGGTTTGGCGCCCTGGAATTGATCGACCTGCTTGAAGGACTGGACCGGCCAACGCTGAACACTCTCAAACCCAAGATCCGAAGGGTCCTGGGCTCCGGAAGGTTCACCTTGGAGGATTTGGATCTCTTGGTCGCGCCGCCTCATGCCGATCTTCTCTCTCTCCTGCTGTCGGCCAACCCGCCCGGCGGCACCGACGTCGAACACGTTCTACAGGAGTTCAGGGAAGGCACGAAGACCCGACGCCAGGTGATTCTGTACTCGTGCGTGAATTCGGATTTCTTCCCCCTGTTCTTCTCTGAAGCGTGGGACACGGACCCGGATTTCGTCAAACGCCAGGCCAAGGCAATTCCTCGGAAGCAGATTGCCGCGTTCCTTCTGGCGGCAGCGGGAGGACGCAAGCCAAGCTTGGTTGAATCGCCGAAGAAGACCCCCGGTCTGGATTTTCGATCCCGGGAGATCAACGAACTCTTCAATTCCCTGCCCGCAGCAAAGAGGAAGGCGGTCATCGAATCACTGTCCGGGAACTGAGCCGGCGGGCATGGAGAATTGCGTGTCCGAGGCTCCGGTAGGCTCGCAAGTCGCAATCCGGCTTATTCCGGACCACAGATGAAGTTCCCGTCGGGAGGCGCAGCGAAAAGCCGTGGTCAAACGAATTGACGATTGTCTGTCGGCCCGCGAGGGGCATCTATTTGTCGAGGATTGCGATGCCGTTGACTTGATCGAGCGGTTCGGATCACCGCTGTTCGTCATGTCCGAAGATCAGATCCGACGCAACGTGCGGAGGTTCCGCGACGCGTTTCAGCGAGGGTGGCCTTACGGTCCGGTTAGGGTGTTGCCGGCCGCAAAAGCCAACTGGCTTCCCGCGGTGCAGAGAATCCTTGCAGACGAGGGATGCGGGTCCGACGTATACTCTCTGGGGGAACTCATCATTGCCCTCGATGCCGGTTTCGACCGTCAAGAGATCTCGGTAAACGGGGTGCCTAAGGACGAAGACCTCATATATCGTTGTGTCCGGGAGGGGGTGAGCGTAACCGTCGACAGCGGGGAAGAGGTTCCTCTCATAGAAAGAGCGGCGCGCGATCTCAACCGGCCGGTAAGGGTGCGCTTGAGGATGAAACCGGTAATTTCCGGCTTTGTCGGTCACAGCGGCTTCGTGGCCGAAGGTTTGGTACCGGCGGACATTGCCTCCATGGTCTACAAGGGCGGACTCACATTGGAGGAGATCCGGGCTATAGGACCGCGGCTTCTCGGCATGGAGAACGTGGAACTGGTGGGACTTCATCAGCACCATGGCCGCCATGATCCATCGACACGTTACTGGAAAGCCCAAATGAGAGCCTTTGCCGTCGAGGCGGGGAAGGTGAGCCGGATACTCGGCGGGTTTCAGCCTCGGGAAATTGATATAGGCGGCGGATTCGCGGTCCCCCGGGACCCGTTCAATGCGGTAACGGATTATGGCGAACCGCTCCAATTGGCGGCCTTTCATGCCGTGTCCAAAGGCATGACGCTGCTTGGATCCTCAGCGCGCTACAAGGTGCTGTCCGGACTCATGAACACCGTAACGAAGAGACCCAATGGGAGACCTGCTCCGACAATCGAAGAATACGCCCGCGTGTGCACCGACACACTCGGGTACGAGTTGCCGCGGAACGGAATACGCATGGAAGGGTTGAAGCTGCAAATTGAACCGGGGCGGGCAATACACGGAAACGCCGGAATCCATTTGACCACGGTGAAGAGCATCAAACGGATGAAGACTCCCATTCACTGGAACCGTTTGATCGTGGATACCACGGAGTTCTGGTTCACCGGAGGCAAGTACGAGCACCACCTTCATGCATGCCTGTTGGCCAACAGGACCGAAGCCCCCATCGCGGATAAGGCGGACATTGTGGGACGGAGTTGCTACGGAGAACGGATTATGCCCATGGTTCCCGTTCCGGACGTCAAGATTGACGACATCCTGGCGTTCCTGGATACCGGCGCCTATCAGGAAGTTTCAATGAGCAACTTCAACGCAATCCCCCGGCCGGCAACGGTGTTGGTAACCGGCGACCGTGCGGACGTCGTACGAAGGCGAGAAACAGAGGAAGATCTGCTGTTCCGTGATGTCATACCGGAGCGCCTGAAGCGTTGACGGAGGTCTGTAACATCTCGGTGGGATCGTTTCACACATACGGTGGAGAATCCTTAGTGCTCCATGGCGCAAATACGTTGTCGTGTTCGTGTGAAGGCCCGGTAGCGTCCCGGCGTCCCTGCCGGGCGCATGATCGAAGAGTACCGGCACGGAGGTCCGGGCTACGAAGGATTACGGAAAGGCTCGTCCATCTTCGTGGGACGGGCGTCCCTGCCCGTCATCTTCCGGGGCAGCTTGTGCGACCGTACTTATGCAACGCCGCACTCAGCCTTTCTGGTTCGCACGCTCCTGCCCGGCAACGAGGGAAATACCGAATCCCGTCGAACGCGGTCACAGAAGAGGGCGTTTTGTCGCGAGCAATGACTCCAATTGAGCGCGTTGCCCGTCTTGCTCCTCTTTACGGAACAACGGTTTGCAGGCGGCAAGTTCCAGTTGTCCCGCGGCAAGCTTGAGCGCAAAGTTGAAGCAGGAGGCTTCGCCGCACTCCTTGCAGTTGGTCCGGGGGAGCAGCCGAAAGAGTTCCAGCGGCTGTAGGTTCTCATGGGTGGTTGTGTCCGGGGTCAGTTCTTCGCGCTTCTCCCATGTGTCGTTGACCAACTGCACCAGGCGGTCGATCACCTCCTTCGCCTGTTCTCGGGTCTCAAGTTGGTCCGCTGCTATGCGGTCCGACCAGAAACCGACCTTGTGCGAGTCAAGCCGCCACGAGAATGCAGGCGCGTCCGGGAAGTATGTTCCGCTCTTCAGAACGGCATTCAAATAGGGAAGGGCAGGGCCGATGTCTACCGGGAGCCGGGCAATGGCCTCATACTCGAATTCGTCCACGCTGTGGTTTGAAACCTCGACTACCAGACGGTACGTTTCTATCAGCATTTGAATCCCCCGAAGGCTATCTCAGAGTAATTGCCTTTTCAGGACACATTTCCTGGCAGCAGAAGCAGGTGATGCACGTATCGGCATCCACTTGGGGAAAATCCCCATTCATCGATAAGGCCGCGACCGTACAGTGCTCCACACAGGTGCCGCAACCCGTACATAGTCCGCGGTCAACCTGCGGCCGCAGAAGAGTTCTGCCGTGCAGTGCCGCCTGTATGTCCTTGTTGCCGTAAATCGCCTCGCCTCCCAGCGGAGGAAGCTTGAAATCCGGCACAGGCCGCAGTTTACCCACTATCTCCGTCTTGTCGAGATCATAGTCCCCGAGTCCTCTTTCCCGAGCCTTCTGAAGAAATCGCAATTTGGCCGGATCACATCCCATCATCACGGCAATGACCGAGTCCAATGCCACGGCATTGTCGGATGCGAGAATCAGCCCGATGTCTCTGAGGTGGGGCGATGCTGGCCCGTTTCCCTCCATGCCCACCACCGCGTCGACTATGAACAAGTCGGGCACCCTGACCTCGAACGCGTCGACGAGCACCTCGTGGAATCTCAGAGGATTCCCCGCTATTCTGTGAAGCTTCGCCTTCTGTGCACCGGGAAGGAAGCCAAAGCTGTTCTTGACCGCTCCGGTCATAACGGTGAGGCCGTGAGTCTTGAATTTCGGAAGGCTGATGATCACGTCTGCTTCCATTATGGCCTTGGACACACTTACCGTGGACACGAAATCAGGGTTGAAATCCACCTGCAAAGATTCATTTCCGATATTCCGGTAATAGCCCCCCGCTGCATCCATGAGTCCCGTTTGCTTGAAACTCGCTTCGTTTGCCCCATAGCTGAACACGCCGGGATTGTCGCCGACCGTGATGGAAGCGGGATTCATGGATTCCACCTTCCTCACCACTGCGTGAAGCAGGGCGGGATGGGTAACGATGCCTTCTTCCGCCTCGGAAGCGCGAAGGACGTTTGGTTTGATGAGGACGTTCTTGTCCCGCACATCAACCGGAAAGATCTCAAACGCCCTGTCTACGGCCCGGCGGGCATTGTCATAGGTGCTGGGTTGGATCATTACCTGGGTCATGGTATGTGCCTCTCGCTCATCCACGGTCAATTTGGGCCTGCCCGGACGCATGTCGCGTGCGTACCCATCATGCCCGATGTTTGCACTATTTCAAGTGCCGGACGAATCCCGGATGCGGAGGAGGGGTCCGGAACCATACGCAATTCTGAGACTCCTGACGAGAATGAGGAACGACGATGCGGCTATAAGGGCACCCCAAAACCAATAGGGCAGAAGAAGTACCTGCTGAATCCGAGCGGTATCGGAGAGTCCGAGCGACCCGGCCGAGTGTGAGAACAAGTAGCCCACCTGAAGATACGTGCTCACACAGGCCTGCACTCCCAGGAATTGAACGGCGAATACCCGGGTCCGGGCGGAAGCCTTGAGTGAAATGAAGAGGGTAAGCAGGCCCAAGGCGGGGATTGCGATGATCCCGAAGAGCGAGCGCACCCAAACCGCCGTTGAAACCAGGAGCAAAACTGCGAGAATTTTCAGCGCCACGGAAGCGGATTGTGTGGTGCGGGATGCAATTATGAGAGCGGCGCCGGCCAAAGGCGGCCCGATTGGTCCGGCCGCGGCCACCAGCGCTTGACTTATCGGTTCGAGGAAGAGCGGACCGGAATAGTATGCCAACCCAGACCCGTCCGGGAAGATCAACAGCTTTGTGAAACCGCCTCCCAGTATGAGAGCGGCGATGCCGTGGGCCATCTCGTGGAACCACGTCGCGAGGATGGTGAACGGGTACAAGATGTAGTTCCCGAAAGGAAGCTGCCATAGAATGACCGTGACAAGCGCCGCGGCAATAAGCCATACGAGTCCCGTCCGTCCCGGAAGGCCCGATGGGGAATGACTCGAGGCGGATGCCTCACCGAAAGAACGTTGGTGCATGTATCCCGGATCCCTTTGGCGTTACGGTGGGCGCTCGAAGTGCCGACCTTGCCCCGCTTGCCGGGGAAGCTTGCGTGGAAGGGGCCCTCTGCGCCGTCTGCCGGGGGCGGCAACCTCCCCCGGCGAATAACACTACCATAACGGGGTTGGAATCCACAATCAAGGGACACGTCTCAAGAGCGGGACGGACGGTACAGCGTAAATGCGCTAATTTTTGACGCGCCTACAGTGCCCGCCTGACCTCGCTGAGACCTTCCGTGGCCAACGCGTCCGCCATACCGTTCTGCTCTCTCGGGATCCACTTGAGATGCCATCCCGGATGATCCCGAAAGACGCTCCTCATATTCATGATGGCGTCTCTGAAGCGGTTCTTGTCGCGGGTATTCATTTGTCCATTGACTTGTGCCACGACGGTCCGGCAGTCACCGTGTATTACCGCGTCATCGATCCTCAAGGAAACGAGGCGCTGCAAGAGCGCCATGAGTGCCAGGTATTCAGCCTTGAGGGCGTCCCCGCGGCCGGCGTACTCGCCTTCCCGGCAGATTGGAATGCCGTCGGAATTGCGTATCACGTACCCAATTCCACAGTAGTGCAGAAAACAAGAACCGTCGAAGAAGGCCTTGTAACTCATGAATCAACACCTTAAATGTGATTAACAGAATTTTAGCACTTGCGACACGGCTTGTATGTTCATTTGTCGTAACCTAAAACACAGCGTCGGTGAAATATCAAGCTAAAATACGGTGAAGAAGTTTCGCTACTAATGTCCTTAATGACGAAATTCAGGGAGTCTTGAATCTCTTGACCGGCTGTATTCCTTAGGGCATTATTGAAAATAATGACACTTCCGGGCGGATCAGATCGAATATTCTTGTCCGGTTGCCGATCTTCTTTCAGCGGTCCGTCAAGGGAGGAAGCGTGAAAGGAGCCTTTTTCGGCTTCATGCCGATCGTCCCGGGCCTAATTGGTATAAACGAAGCCTCAACATGGGAAGTAGAACTGGAAGATGGGGTTTGGGCGTCAACCCGGGGCGTTCCATCGATCCGATATGGGGAATGCAGAGTGTCGTAAGCGTTGATTTCTAGAGCATAAGGAATAGGGCGTGGATGACCCGGACGGCTTCGTCAATCTAGAAAAGGTCTATGAAAGCAAGACCATCCGACTCTTGAGGGCCATTCGTCGGGCAGACAATGTGTCGACGATACTCAAGGTGTTTCAAGGACCCGCGTACGGGGAGGGCCGGCATTTCGATGACGTGACGGAGTTCTTCCCCTCCCAAATTCCGCAGATACCCGGGGTTGCGCGTATCCTCGAGCCGGCAATAATCGGGAACGGTTTGGCTCTGGTCATTGAAGATCCCGGCGGCACCTTTCTCAAAGCTCTGATAGGGACCAATGCTCTGAGACTTGAGGACATTCTTGCCCTAGGGATTCGGACCGTTGACATTCTGAGGACGATTCATGCCTCCAAGATCATCCACTCAGCGGTCAGCCCCTTCAACATATTGTACGATGAGACCCGCGACAAGATCACGATCCTCCCTACGATTGCCACGTGCTTTCCACAAGAACAATCCCTGTCGACGTATGCCGGTTCCGAACCGGAAGGTCCGGTCGACTATATTTCCCCCGAGCAAACCGGCCGAACGAATCTCGTTCCTGATTACCGGTCCGATTACTATTCCTTGGGAATCGTTCTGTATGAGATGCTGGTGGGGACGTCCCCCTTTGCCTCCCCTGATTCGCTGGGGACAATCCACGGTCACTTGGCTCGCTCTCCCGCTTCCCCTGCTCATTTGAATGCGGAGATTCCCCAAGCGGTGTCGGACCTTGTCGTTAAGCTCCTTTCAAAGGACCGAGAAGACAGGTATCAGAGTTCACGGGGGATTCGTAGAGACTTGGAGAAGTGTCTGCAAGAGCTTCGGACAGTAGGCAGGATTTCCTTCTTTCAAGTCGCCCGAGAGGACGTGCCCGAGCAATTCCGGGTGCCTGACAAGCTCTACGGACGTAAGTCCGAGCTTCGGGTACTCCACAAAGCCTTTGACCGAGCGAGAAACGGTCATCGGGAACTCGTCACGGTCCTTGGGTCGGCCGGTAGTGGAAAAACGTCACTGGTGTCGGCAATGCGCCAACGCGTTGCCGAAGGCGGGGGGCAATTCGTCTCCGGTAAGTTTCGCCGACACGGAGAGGGCATTCCCTATGACGCCTTTATACAGGCATTTACCGAGGTTGTGCAGAGGATCCTCACGAGAAACGACGACGAGATTTCTTGGTGGAAGGGGAAGCTCCTTGATGCGTTGGGGGCCAACGGACGGGTAATCATCTCCCTCATACCGAAACTGGAGTTCATCATCGGCCCGCAGCCCCCACTTCCGGAAGTGGGCCCCCTGGAAGCCCAACATCGTTTCGATCTCGTTCTTCAGAGCTTCGTAAGAGCGTTATGCACTTCGGACCAGCCGTTGTGCCTTTTTCTCGACGATTGTCAGTGGGCGGATATGGCCTCATTGAGGATTGTCCAATGGTTAACGGGGGACGAGCACATACGACACATCCTGATCGTGTTTGCGTTCAGGGATACCGAAGTTGATTCCACCCATCCGGTGACCCACACCTTGAAGGCTCTGAACGAAGGAGGATTGAGCATCGGGAGTATAGCGCTCACGCCCTTGAGCCGGGCTGAAATAGGAGAAATTGTGCTTGACACCTTTCGAATGGAGGGAGAGCAACCGGCCCTGCTTGAGGAAGTCATACGGACCAATACTGCGGGTAATCCCCTCTTCGTTAAGGAGTACTTGCGGTCGCTGCACTTGGAAGATTACTTTGCGTTTGACCCGGCAGAAGGCATCTGGTCATGGGATCTCGATCGAATCAAGGCGCGGGAAGTGAATGCCGGAGTGGTCGATCTGTTGAGCAGGAGAATCGTGCAGTTGCCGGCGGAAACCCGGGAACTTGTCAAGACGGCATCGTGTCTGGGCAATCGGTTTGAGATCAACTGGTTGGCCGCGGGGTGTGGAAAGACCGCTCGAGAGATCCTCACGGGGCTGATGCCGGCGATGGAACAGGGTTTGGTCGTTCATGTGGGAAGCGCGGTCCGGCGTTTTGAGTCCAAAGGCTCGCTTCCCCGGGATGATCAACGTCATGAGATCCGGTTTGTCCATGATCGTATTCAACAGGCCGCGTATGAACTCGTTCCCGATTCCGAAAAACCGCTGATCCACAAAAGGATAGGGGAAAGCCTGATTCCTCTTCTCGACCTGCCCGAACTGGATTCGGATGTTTTCCTGGTAACGGACCAATTGAACGCGGCCGTCGACCTGATGGAAACCCCGTCGGAAAGGCTGGACCTTGCCCGACGCAACCTTCTTGCGGGCACAAAGGCCAAGAATGATGCGGCTCATGCCTCTGCATTTGATTATCTCCTCATAGGGATCAGTCTGTTGGGACCGGACGGGTGGAAGGCCGGTTACGAACTTTGTCTCAACTTGCACCTCGAGGCGGCTGAAGCCGCCTGGCTTTCCGGCAGGTTCGATGAAGCCGCAAACCTGACGGATACGGTGGTTCGTCACGCTCAGTCACTCTTGGACAGAGTGAAGGCAGAAGAAATCGCCATTCAGGCCTCCTTTGCCAAAGGGGATCTGCGGGAAGCCGTTGACAGGGGACGTGCGGTACTCAAAGAGCTGGGTGTTGATCTTCCGAGGAATCCGAGTCAAGCGAGAGTTCTTGAACGATCCATAGCAGTTTTCATACTTCTCCTGAGCACGGGCATCGATGGACTCCTCAAGTTGCCGACAATACACGACCCTTTGATACTTGCAAGTATGCGGGTGATGTCCGGAGTCGGGACCGCCGTCTATTTTTCCGCTCCGGATCTGGTGCCCCTATTGATGCTGGAACAAGCATTGATATCGTTGAAACACGGCAAAGCGCCGTCTTCCGCATTCGTATATGTCTGTCTTGGCTTCATTATGTGCAGCTCCCTGGGAATGATTCAGAAAGGCTATCGCCTTGGCACCTTGGGTGTGACGCTTGCACTGGAACCCGGCAACGAGCGGTACGCCGGCAGAACCATATATGTCTTCAACAGCCTCGTCCGCCACTGGAAGGACCATATTAGGGAGGCCTCAAGAGGAATGCTCGAGGCTCTTGACAGAGCCCGTCAGAGCGGCGACTTCGAGTACGTTGCTCTCGGCCTCAACGGCTACGGTTTGGCTTCCTACATAGCCGGCGAGGCCCTCGACAAGTTGGTTGAAGAGATGTCGGAAGGTATACGTGAGATACGACGTCTTCAGCAAGATCCCCACCTGCAGGCAGTGGAAATGCATTATCAGGCTGCGCTCAATCTGATGGACGTCGGGTCGGCAAATCCGGCTGTTCTGAAGGGGAACTCTTACGATGAAGACGAGAGGATCGCACTCTACCTCGAATCGAATGACCTTGACTCTTTGTTCCATGTGTATTCCCTCAAGATGTGCTTGAACTACCTCTTCGGCGATTGCCCTCAAGCTCTCGTTTATGCCGACAAGGCACGGCCTCATGTGGATGCAGCTCTCGGTGCCATGCAAGTACCCGTGTTCTATTTCTACGAGGCCCTCACGGCTCTCGGTATGTTCGGGCATGCAGCCCGGTTGCGAAGACCCGTTCTCATGAAGATTGTTCGGGCGAATCGTCGAAAGCTGAGGAAATGGGCACGCCATGCTCCCATGAACTACCTGCACAAGTACTACCTTGTAGAGGCGGAGCGGCTCAGGGTTCTCGGTCGGCACTCGGAGGCAGTGAAGCATTACGACGCGGCCGTGGAATCGGCCGGTGCCAACCAGTACGTCCAGGAGGAGGGTCTGGCTCATGAACTGCTGGGACGGTTCATGCTCCATTCCGGGGATCGGGATAAGGCTGAAGAGCATATCCGGCGGGCGATTTCTTGCTATGCCGGATGGGGAGCACAAGCAAAAGTGGCCGACGTGGAGAGGCGTTATGCTCGGCTCCTCGGCCCGGAACGGGACGATTCCAGAGCAATCAGGGCCGACATTTCTCAACCTCTTGCGTCGGAATACAAGGGCGCCCTAATAGGGCCCGAAGAAGAAGCCTTGGCCAAGGCATTGCAAGCCGTTTCAGGTGAGATTGTCCTGGAGAACCTCATTCACAAGCTCATGCGGGTGGTCACGGAGGTGGGAGGAGCGCAGAAGGGATTGCTGGTGCTGGAATCCCGCGGAGAACTGTTTGTTGAAGCCGAGGTGGGCCCGGGGCGGGACGATATCGTAGTGCTCAAATCTCTTCCCGTGCAAGAGATTTCCGCCGGCCCGGCCCAAGTGATCAACTATGTGTCGCGCACCATGGAATTGATCACATTGGATGATACGTCAAAGGATGACCTGTTCCGGTTGGATTTCAAGTGGGACGGAACCGTGCCCAAGTCGATCCTGTGCGCACCATTGATTCACCAGGGACGACTTGTAGGCCTGTTGTACCTCGAGAACCGACTTACGGCCGGCGCCTTCTCGTCGGACCGCACAACCGTGCTGCGGTTCCTATGCTCGCAGGCAGCCGTTTTGATAGAGAACGCCCGCATGTACGTGCAGCTTGAGGACCATTCTCGTCACTTGGAGCAGAAGGTCCGAGAGAGGACCGAAGAGTACGAACGAGCCGTAACTTCACTCAAGAAGGAAGTCCGTGAAAAGGAACAGGTCCAAGGATCGCTTGAGAGGGCCTTGTCCGCAGCAGCCATACTTCGCAACGAGGCCGAGGCCGCGAGCGCTGCAAAGACCGATTTCCTCACCAACATGAGTCACGAGTTGCGAACCCCGTTGAACGCGATCATCGGGTTTTCGGAACTGCTCGAAGACCAGATTCCCGGCCGACTCAATGAAAAACAGTTGAAATATGTGCGACACGTCTTCAACAGCGGCCACCACTTACTGCAATTGATCAACGACATATTGGATCTGGCCAAGGTTGAAGCCGGCAAGATGGAATTGCGGCCGGCTTCGGTCGACCTCGGTCAACTTCTCAACAATACCTCGCTCATGATGAGACAGAAGGCGTTCAAACACGGTTTGAAGCTTGGTGTTCACGTATCGGACGATCTTGAAGGCCATCGGATTCAGGCGGACGACGTGAAGCTCAAACAGATTGTGTTCAATCTCCTTTCAAACGCGGTCAAGTTTACTCCGGACGGCGGCCGCATAGATCTCTCCGCGAAGAGGGAAGGAGTAATGGTCGTCATAGGGGTCACCGACACGGGTATCGGCATCAGACCCGAGGATCAAGGGCGGATCTTTGACGCGTTCGAGCAGGTGGATTCGACCCATCGTCGTCGGTTCGAGGGTACGGGCCTGGGATTGGCCCTGACTAGGCGCTTGGCTGAGCTTCACGGCGGCACGATCGGGGTCGAGAGCCAGGGTGAGCATAAGGGGAGCACCTTTACCGTTTCCATCCCATATGTTCCGGCAGAATCGGAGGAGGAAACGTCGGAGGCCTCGTATGACCAAGAAACCGGCGGGGTGGTATCGGCCCGCGTGATTAAGGACGAACACCGGCCCAGGGTCCTGGTGATCGAGGACAACGAAGCAAACATGAAGCTGGCGACAAGTCTCCTGGAAGCGGGAGGATACCGACCTCTCCAGGCATGGAATGCTGAAGAAGGGATTGAGTCGGCCCGATCCGAACGTCCCGAGCTGATCCTCATGGACATAGCGCTGCCTGGCATGGACGGATTGACTGCGACGAAGATTCTGAAGAGTGATCCCGCCACCGCTGAGATTCCCGTGGTAGCCGTGACCGCACACGCCATGAAAGGCGACGAAGAAAAAGCGCGGGAAGCCGGGTGCGACGGTTATCTTACCAAGCCCGTCCAGACCGATGCCTTTTACGGAATTCTTGGTCGGTGCATTGGTGTTGGTCCCCTCGGCGAGCACGGGGCACTTGCGAGTCGCCGGGGAGGTGATAAGTGAGCGGGATGAAAGGCATCCTCGTGGTCGATGGTGATGCGAAAAATGAGGAGGTGCATTATACAATGCCCAGGCCGGAGGGAGGACTCTGATTTGCCGGTGCAGGAGGTAGTACGAATTCGTAATGTGTCGGCCCAATCTTTTGCGTCCCTGTCCATAGGGCCGTCGGTTTTCCAAGGATTCCTTCCCGGGAGCACTAAGTGCTCCGCGGCGTAAATACGGTCGCACAACCTGAGCCCCGGAAGATGACGGGCAGGGACGCCCGTCCCACGAAACAGGTCTAAGGCTTCATGATAGTCCTTCGTAGCCCGGGCCTCCGTGCCCGGATATTCTTCTCGCAGGCACCCGACATGGCAACGAGACGACAATGTGTGACCGAACTTATGAAATGAAGCACTAAGGGTCTGTCACCAAATAGACCCATCATCCCTCCGGCCTCTCGG
>JAZDHD010000003.1:0-2464 GCA_043806215.1 Pseudomonadota bacterium
CTCAACAGGCACCTCGTCGGACCGGACGGTAAAGGCCGCCTGTTTACGGTTTCGGCCGGCTCCCGGGACGGCCCTCTTCCCCCCAGTGGCAATATGATGTGAAACGGAGGTGTTCAATGAAGAAAGTGGGTCTATTGTTCATTTGTTTATCGATCATTTTCGCAGTGACTTCTTTTCCCGCTGTTGCGGCCGATACCCTGACGCTCAAGTTCGGCCATGTCGCTCCGCCTTTCCATGGGCAATCCAAGGGTGCGGACGCCTTTGCTGCGTATGTGAAGGAGAAAACGAAGGGCGCCATAGACATTAAGACCTTCCCCTTTGGTCAGCTCGGGGGCGAGACTTCCATGGCCGATCAGGTTCAGAGCGGCACGCTGGGTATTGCGAGCATTACGACCGCGGTTCTTCAGAATTACGTGCCCCAGGTGGCGGTACTGGACCTTCCGTTCGTCTTTCCGGACCGCAAGACAGCGTACGCGGTCCTGGACGACCGCGAGGTCCAGGCCAAGTTGTTTAGTTACTTGCCGAAAAAGGGTTTTGTCGGCATAGGGTGGACCGAGAACGAGTTCCGCGACATCACGAACAGCAAGAGAGAAATCCGCAAACCCGAAGATCTCAAGGGCCTCAAGATCCGTGTAATGACGAGCCCCATCTACATCGACACCTTCAAGGCCCTCGGCGCGTCGCCCACGGATCTCCCGTTCCCGGAAATCTACAGCGCACTTCAGAACGGCACCATTGACGCTCAGGAGAACCCGCTGCTGACATCGATCCTCATCAAGGCCACCGAGATCACCAAGTTCGTAACGGATACGGACCACATTCTCACCGAGTGCATCATCATCGTCAATCCCGAGGTCTGGCAGAAACTCACGGACGAGCAGAAGAAGATTTTCAGCGAGGCCGCGAATGTATGCATAAAGGTGAACCGGGAAGAGAACGAGAAGCTTACGAAGAGCCTGCCCAAGTCCGGAATTTCCATCGAGGATTACTGCAAGAAGAACGACGTCAAAGTGACCACCTTGACCCCTGCGGAGCGGGAAGCCTTCAAGACGGCCATGAAGACCGTTTGGAACGACTACCGGGGGAAGGTCGGCCCTGATTTGTTTGACTTTTTCCTGAAGAAAATCGAGAGCCATTCCGGCAAGTAGTTGCCGTGGCGAAACAGGGCCGGCCGTCGATACGCCCATACCGGACGCGTCGTCGGCCGGCCACAACCGCTTGCCGGGATACTTATGAAGGTTTTTGGGAAACGTCTCATCAGGGTGGTGAACAGGATTGAGGAGTGGACCCTCGTCTTCGTCCTGCTGACCTTGGCTTTTCTCACTTCCGTGCAGGTGTTCTGCCGGTACGTCCTCAATTTCAGCTTCAGTTGGATGGAAGAAGTTGGCCGGTACGTGGGAGTGTTCATCACCTTTCTCGGTGCGGCACTGGGAGTGAAATACGGTGTTCATTTCTCAATGGATCTTCTCTACGAACGCGTGTCCAATGATCGTTTCCGTCATGGGATGAGAGTGATCGTGAATATCCTCTCGGCCCTGTTGATGTTCGTCGTGGCATGGTACGGCTGGGAGCAGACCGCGAAGTTGTACCGTTTCGAGGCACTGACCGCCGCTCTCCAAGTGCCCAAGTATTGGTTCTATGTTCCCGTCCCATTCTTCTCCGTGGTCATGGGCTGCCGTTTCCTTAACCTGGCAGTGAAGCATTTCGTCCGCTTCCGGCGCAACGAGCCGTACAAAGCCCTCGTGCTTGAGTAGTCATGATAGCAACCATCATCATCTGTTTCTTCGTTCTCCTCGTAATCGGCATGCCGATCGCCATTTTGATGGCTCTGACGACGGCCGCGGCACTCTTCGCTCATACGTCCACCTCCCTCATGGTTCTTCCTCAGCAGTTGTTCAACGCGCTGGACAACTCGGTGCTCCTGTCCATTCCCTTCTTCATCCTGGCCGGAAGTATCATGACGGAAGGCGCAATGGCCAGACGCCTCATTGCCATTATCAACGCCCTCGTGGGATCCCTTCCCGGAGGCCTTGCCGTTGCGGCGACGTTGGCATGCCTGTTTTTCGCCGCCCTTTCCGGTTCGAGCCCTGCCACGGTGGTGGCTATCGGTTCCATCATGATTCCCGCACTCATCAAGGCCGGGTACGACGATCGCTTTTCCGTGGGTCTCGTCACGTCCGCAGGTTCCCTGGGAATCGTGATTCCTCCGTCCATCCCCATGATTCTCTACTGCATGGTGATGAACGTCTCGGTGGCCGAGCTTTTCATGGCAGGCATCGTGCCGGGCCTGCTCATCGGCGGAGTGTTTATCGTCTACATCTTGATCATGGCGCACAAGAACAACTGGTATGCGGAAGAAAGGGTCACCTGGGGGCAGACCTTCAAGACTCTCTGGGAAGGCGTTTGGGGGCTTATGCTTCCGTTCATCGTACTGGGAGGGATCTACACTGGGGTTTTCACTCCC
>JAZDHD010000004.1:0-10168 GCA_043806215.1 Pseudomonadota bacterium
CGGTAACCCACCGTCGGGAAATAGCTGTGGCCGACCCGGTCCAGGATGGGGAAGCCGAACCGTACCATTGGGATGTCCTCGTCGCGTGCGATGTACTTCATGTACGTGTTGCCCATGAGCAGATCCACCGGCTCGTTCTTGATCCATTGATGGAGCAGGAAAGTGTCCCCCGGTACCGCCAGGTTCACGGGATGCGGTACGTCCTTGGTTATCTCTCTGATGCGGGTCTCGAAGTCCTTGTCCACCGTACCGGTCACAATGTGGACCGGCCACATGTCGATGGATACCAGGAACTCGGCAAGTGAGATCAACTGATCGGGATCGCCTGCAAGCGCAACCTTCCTCCCGTAGAAGTACTGGTGCATATCGGTAATGATATCCAGGAGCTGACCGCGCTCGACATTGATGCTCCGGGGTACGTCCGTTCCCGCGGTTTTTCTGAGGGAATCGACGAACCTGTCGGTTGCCTTGAGTCCGATGGGCAGATCCAGGATTTCGCACGGCACCTTACACTTGCTGTCCAGCGCGCGTGCCGCCGGTGCCGAGGCCAACGGCCCCAACGCCAGTGTGGCCTGACTGTCGCCGGTACTTTTCAAGGCTTCCACGGTGACCCCTCCGCTGGGGAACATGTCGTACTTGCCGGTCTGGGGCCGGTTGAGCACCCCTGATGTGTCCGGAAACATGACGGTACGGATGCCCATGACCTCGGCGATGCGTCGGACTTCCTCCATGTCCGATGGTTCCACATAGCCGGGAATGATGTTGATCTGATTGATCTTCTTGCCGGCGGATTCGGCAAAGTAATCCACCATGGCCTTGGTCATTCCGGCAAACCCGGTTACATGCGTCCCAACGTAGCTGGGAGTGTTGACGTGGATGACATACTTGCCGCGGGGGATTTTTCCGTCCGACTCCGCTTTCCGCGCGATCTGCGGAATGTCGTCCCCGATGGTTTCAGATAAACAGGTGGTATGCACCGCGATCACATCGGGTTCGTATATGGTGAAAATGTTGTCGATGGCCTGCACGAGGTTGGCCTGCCCGCCGAAGACGGATGCGCCTTCGGTGAAGGAACTGGTCGCAGCCATTACCGGTTCCTTGTAGTGGCGGGTCAGAGTGCTCCGATGGTAGGCGCAGCACCCCTGGGACCCGTGACTGTGGGGCAGGCAGTTGTGAATACCCAGTGCCGCATACATGGCCCCGATGGGCTGGCACGTTTTGGCCGGGTTAATGGTCAAAGCCTTACGTGTGGTGATTTCTTTCGGTGTATGTCGGAGTAACATGCGTCCGTTCCTTCCTCAATAGCTCAATCGCAGGCGTACTTGGCCGTCAGTTCCGGGCTTTCCTGCCAAGGCGCCTTGATATACTTCCAGACCTTGCTGTTGACCATGCGGTCGATTTCCCGGTAGAAGTTTACCGCTCCTCTGAAACCCGCGTAAGGGCCGCCGGAATCGTAGCTGTGGAGTTGCTTCATCGGGATTCCGGACTTCTGGACCGCAAATTTTTCTTTGATGCCGGCGCAGAAGATGTCGGGCTTATAAATCTCGAGCAGCCGCTCTGTTTCGTACTGGCTGATGTCGTCGATCACCAAGGCATTCGGCGTCATCTCGGCCATCATTCCGTCGTAGTCCTTGAAACGGAGCCCTTTGGACAGCAGCCTTTCAACATCTTCCGAGGTCTTTCGCGGACGATACCTATCCGGGTCCGCATGCACTTCCAACTCTTCGATGTTGCGGCTGTCCGCATCGACCTTGAGAGTGGGCAGGACTTTGCGCCCCTCGTAGTCGTCCCGGTGTGCGAATTCGTAACCCGCGCATATCGTCCTCATGCCTATTTCAGCGAACAGGTCCTGGTAATGGTGGGCCCGCGAACCTCCCACAAAGAGCATCGCCAGTTTTCCTTCACACCTCTGCCGCACTTCTTCCGCCACCTTGGTCACTTCGGGCAATTCCCGCTCGATGACCTCTTCCACGCGTGCCGTAAGATCCGGGTCTTCAAAGTATTGGGCGATCTTGCGGAGCGACTTTGCGCACGACTTGGCGCCAAGGAAATTGATCTTGATCCAGGGGATGCCGAACTTGGTTTCCATCATTTCAGCCACATAGTTGATGGAACGATGACACATGATGGTATTGAGATCGGCGGTGTGCGCGTTGGCAAATTTGTCATAGCTGGAATTGCCGCTGAATGTGGATACAACGCTGATCCCGCAATCTTCCAGGATGCGGTCTATTTCAAAGGCGTCGCCGCCGATGTTGTATTCGCCGAGCAGATTGATCCTGAACTTGCCTCCCTTGACCGTGTCGTCGAGCCCCACCACATGGGTGAAGATGCCGTTGTTGGCGATGTGGTGGCCGGCCGACTGGCTGACGCCTTTGTAGCCCTCGCAACTGAATGCGAAGACGTTGATCCCGAGCTTCTCCTTCATCTCCCGCGCAATGGAATGGACATCGTCGCCGATGAGACCCACCGGACAAGTTGAGAATATGCTGATGGCCTTCGGCTTGAACAGGTCGTAAGCTTCCTGGATCGCAGCACGCAGCCTCTTTTCTCCGCCGAACACGATGTCGCTTTCCTGCATGTCCGTGGAAAAACAATAAGTCATGAAGTTGTGATCATCCGGCCCCTCCGGAAGGGTCTGATTGCGGCGCGTCAGCCAACTGTAGAAGCCGCATCCTATGGGCCCGTGAGTAATGTTCACGATGTCCCTCGTGGGCCCGAGGATGACGCCTTTGCATCCCGCGTACGTGCAGCCGCGCTGAGTAATGATGCCCGGAATGGTCCGGGTGTTGGCGCCGATCTCCTGCGGCTCCCTGTCCTCGCCGACTCGGTTCACGACGATTTGTTTGGATCGTTTGCGAGCCACCTTGGTCGGCATCTTGGCCAAGAGTGTCTGTTTCACCTCGTCCGGGTCGACGGCGTCGGGCCCGAGACCGAGACCGAGAATTTCTTCATTTACTGCTTTCATGGCGTTCTCCCGTTAACAAACAAGCGTACATCTCCCCTCCCGGTCGTGAATCACGCTCCGTCCAGTACCTTATCGCCGCCTTCTCCGGTGCGCACGCTGACCGAATCGACCACCGGCATGACAAAGATCTTACCGTCTCCCGACTTGCCTGTCCGGTTCACTCCCATGATGGTCTTCACCGTCTTGTCGACCAGTTTGTCCTGCACAACCAGGAGGAGCAGGCGCTTGGGAATGAGACGCTGGCTCTGCCCCAGCTGGGCTATTGCCTCTTCGTAGCCCTTTTCCGCACCTTTCATGACGGTCATGTCAACCAGCCCCTTGCCTCTTCCGAGAACCTCCTTGGCCGTCATGGAGCACATGCCTGCTTCGGAAAGCGCCTGTTTGGTTTTGTTCATCATGTTCATGCGGATGACCGCCATGATTTCTTTCATATCTTCACCTCTTCGATTTCCCCCGAGGCCGTCTCTTTGATGCCGGAACTGATGGTGTACACTTCCTCCACAGGACTTATGAAGATCTTGCCGTCGCCGAAGGCGCCCTTGTCGCCAGTACGGGCAGCCTTTATCACGGTCTTGACGACAAAATCCTTGTCCGAATCCGGCACAACGGTAATGAGCAATTCCTTGGGGATTTCGTCGTAGCTGATTTCACCGATCTTGATCCCGCGCTGTTTACCGCGGCCGACCACCGATATCTTGGTCACAGCCGGAAAACCGGCTTCCATCAACGCCGCCAGTACGTTATCAACCTTTGTGGGCCGTACGATGGATCTGATCATCAACATATGCGTCACCTCGTTTCCTTATTTCGATCCGTGCAAGCCTTCCCGGTCACCCTGCCAGACCATGTTGAATCAAGAGCTTTTCCAGTTCATCCGTGGTCATGGGTTTGGGAACCACGTGATTGGTGTTCTCTTCGATCTTTTTGGCCAGGGTCCGGTATTCGTCCGCCTGAGGATGGGTCGGGTCGAACTCGATCACCGTCTTGCGGTTGATTTCGGCCTTTTGCACCATGTTGTCGCGTGGAACAAAATGGATCATGTATGTGCCCAGTTTGTCGGCAAACGCCTCGATCATTTCCTCCTCGTTGTCCACCTTGCGGCTGTTGCAGATGAGCCCTCCGAGGCGCACGCCGCCCCCTTCGGCAAACTTGACGATACCTTTGCAAATGTTGTTGGCCGCGTACATGGCCATCATTTCGCCGGATACGACAATGTAGATCTCCTTAGCCTTGCCTTCACGGATGGGCATGGCGAAACCTCCGCACACCACATCGCCCAAGACGTCGTAAAAGGCGTAGTCCAGCTTTTCGCTGTCCGCGTAAGCCCCCAGTTGCTCCAGGAGGTTGATGGACGTGATGATGCCGCGGCCGGCACAACCCACTCCCGGTTCAGGCCCGCCGGATTCCACACAGACGACCCCATTGAAACCGGTTCTTCGGATATCCTCCAGATCCACGTCTTCGCCTTCTTCTCTGAGCGTGTCCAGGACGCTCTTCTGAGCCAGCCCGCCCAGGAGGAGCCTTGTGGAATCTGCCTTGGGGTCGCAACCGACAACCATAACCTTCTTGTTCAGCTCGGTGAGCCCGGCCACCGTGTTCTGCGTAGTGGTGGACTTTCCGATGCCTCCTTTGCCGTAGATCGCTACTTTTCTCATTTTTTGTCGACTCTCACTGGAATTTGTTCTGCCTCGTGTAAAGCAACTCCCATGCCAACCGCAGGCATCAAGGGGTGAAATATCCGTAGCTGGTTGAAATCAAAGGACAGTTATGCAGGAAGGCTGCATGGGGGACTCAAGGATGGTCAAGCCGACGAGGTGGAGTTTACATTTTTGTCCAACAAGAGGTCACATAAATGAAAACAGTACGGCCTCGGATATCATAAGGACGCGGATTCCCCGGCAAGGCAATCGGAACGTGTGGACCGGCTGATAAGGCTCCTTGACCGACATCACCCTGAAAAGAGGTACGGATGTTTTCGTAGCATTCGATCCCGAAGCCGTGCATTATGGCATGTTCCACTCGGCACAAGGCCTGAATGGCGGCATCATTTCGGGTACGTTGGGGGTCTTGGAACGGTTTGCGGGAGGCTATTCCTACCGTGCAGGCTGTTCGGCCGGGATCCCTTCACCGGCGCTGTTGCCGTTCAAGCCGTTGGGATCGGCTGCAATCCAGGCTTTGGCATGGAAAATAAAAAAGAATGCGGGGAGGGAAAGAAGGAACGTGAGACCGAAGTACGCCGCGTATCCGATTCTGTCGGTTGCCCAGCCGCTGAAAACGCCGGCCGCTATTCCGGAAATCTTGAAGAGTGCCGAAAGAATCGCGTACTGGGTGGCCGAATACTCTTTCTTGCATACGCTCATGAGGAACGCGAGAAACGCAGCGGTTCCAAGTCCGCCGCAGAATGATTCCGCAATAGAGGCCGTGTAGACCCCCCAATTCCCGGAATCGGGAACCATGGCAACCCACGCGTACGTGAGATTGCTGACCGATTGCCAAAGCCCCAAGAACCAGAGACCGTGGAAGATACCGAAGCGGGCCATGAAGAGGCCTCCGGCAAGTCCCCCTGCGATGGATGCGAGGATTCCGAACGTGCCGGTAATGAGCCCGATTTCCGTTAAGGAAAGATCCCGGGCAAGCCAGAAGGGACGCACCATGGGGCCCATGGCCATGTCCCCCAGCTTGAAGAGCAATATGAAGAGGGTGACCTGGACCACGCCGGGCCTATGGAGAAAATCGCGGACAGGGGCCAGCAGGGACGTAATCGAGAATTTCGGCCGCAGGACTTCCACCCTTGGAAGCCGGACGGATGCAATGCCGCACACGGCCAAGATTCCTGCTGCGGCAAGATAGGTCAACTCCCAGCCGAACCAACCTCCCAGTGCGACAAACAACCCACCTGCAATAACAAGAGCGACGCGATACGCAGCTTGTCTGAATCCGTTGGCTAAGCCCATCTCAGAGGGATTCAACAACTCAATGGAATATGCGTCGATTGCGATGTCCTGGGTGGCGGAGAATATCGAGAGACATGCGATGGATGCCCACAGAATAGTGCTCGGGTCCGCCGGGTCGAGGGGTATAAGGACCAAAATGGACGCGGCCATGAGGAACTGAGCAGCGGTAATCCAGTGGCGGCGGCTTCCCATGAAGTCCACCGCCGGAGCCCAAAATAATTTCAACGCGTAGGGCAGACTCAGGAGACTCAGGAACCCCATGTGAACCAGAGACATGCCGTGCAGCCGGAAATACACGGGCAACGTCTGCTCGATTATGCCCAAAGGGAACCCTTCTGCGAAGTACAGCAACGAGACCAGGAGAAGTTTCTTGTTCAGCTTCACTCTCATTCCTCGAGTCTTGGCCGGCATGTGCTGCAGACGGGGCGATCATACAGAATACGTATCAAAAATCAAATGATTTCTGGATATTTGAGTAGATCAAGGCGAAGATACTTAAATAGACGGCACAAGTATGCCGCTTTCTTAATTGAAAAGAGGACATTGAACAAACAGGGCGGTGCGGCACGGATTTGCACGGCTTTGGAGAATATCCGACAAACAGGGTTTTACCGCAGTGCCCTCATGAGATATAATTGATTCGGGAGTACAGGTATGGCAGTAACGCAAACGAGCAGAAACGTCAACGCCAGGGAAGCTGTGGAGGACATCCGAGGCCCATTGAGCAACGGTGAACTCATGGAGAAGTTCAAGATTAGTGCTTCCGGGTACGCGGATCTCCTGAAACAGCTCTACACGAAAAAACTCATCACCGAAGAAGACCTCACGCGACGAGGAATCCGTTTCAAGGTCGTCAAGCCTCAGGCGGAAGAAAAAACGGTTGAGCCGGTTCCCGTCGTTCCTCCTCGGTCCAACTTCGAGGATGAAAACGACGAGTTCCTCGATACGGTGACCCTGACGGAATTACTCGCTTTCAAACCCCAGGAACCGCCTCCGGAGAACCTCAAGGCGGACGGTGCCCCGCCGCCGGGCGACGATGACGACCCCGGCTCCAAGGAAAAGAAGGGCAAGTTCAGCATCGCCGGTTTGTTCAAGAAGTCCGGTTGAGCCGTGCCGCCCGGAGCCTCGGTTGGGCATTTTCAGAAACGGACGCCGGCATCAGAACTCGTTCCGCAACGAGTCTGCAAGAACGCCTTTGTCGAGATAGAGAATTCTCTTGGATTTCTTTGCCGCACGGGGATCATGGGTAACCATGATCACGGTCTTTTGGAAATCCCGGTGCAGATCGCTCAGGAGACGCAGGACTTCCGTGGCCGATACCTTGTCCAGATCACCGGTGGGCTCGTCGGCTACGAGAAGCACCGGGTCGGTCACAAGGGCCCGTGCAATGGCCACTCTCTGTTGCTGCCCTCCGGAAAGCTGAGACGGATAGTGGGCCATCCTGTCGGCGAGCCCAACGGCTTCCAATGCAGCGACTGCGTGTTTGCGGCGTTCGCCGCGTCCCAGCCGCGTGAGGAGCAGAGGCAACTGCACGTTCTCCAGGGCACTCAGGACCGGAATGAGATTGTAGAACTGAAAAATGAACCCCACGTGTCGAGATCGCCACCGGCTCAGGGCCGATTCACCGAGTTCCCCGATATCCACCCCTGCGACTCTCAGCGTACCGCTGTCGGGTTTGTCGATGCCGGCAATAAGGTTGAGCAATGTGGTCTTTCCGGAACCGGAAGGACCCATGAGCGCAAGAAATTCCCCGCGCGGCACATTCAGAGAAATGCTTCTCAGTACCGGGATCTGTTGCGCGCCCCTCCGATACGACTTGGAGAGGTTTTCAATCTCCACCAATGCGGGTGATTCCGAAGGTGTCTCCGTCATTCCGGCACCTTGACCCTGGCGCCGTCAGCCAGATGCTTGTCCGGCCGGAGGACGACGACATCTCCCTCGCTGAGGCCCGACAGAACTTCGACGGTATCGTTCCACTGCCTGCCGATGGAAACGGCAACCGATGCGGCCCGGCCGTCCATCACCCGGAACACGGTTCTCTTGTTGGGGGAAATCCCGAACGCAGTTGAAGGTATGCCGAGGACCGGCTCGTTTTCATCCGGGGTGAGCGCTCTTGCAAGAAACCCGGCTTTGGCGCTCATCTCGGGGAGAACCTTTTCATCCAAACGGTCGAATTTAACCTTGGTGAGCACGGTGGCTTTTGAGCGGTCCGCGGTGGGGACGATCATATGGACTCTCCCCGGGAACCGGTCCTTGGGAAAGGCATCCAGCCTGACCTCGACAGGCCCGCCCACCGTGACCTTTTCCAGGCTTGATTCGGCAACGTCGACCTCCACCATGAGCGAACTCATGTCGGCCATGGTCACCACCGCGGCTTTCGCGTTGAGAGATGCTCCAAATGGAGCAACCACTTCGCCTTCATCGGCATTCTTGGTAAGGATGACTCCGTCGAAAGGGGCCCGGATGAATGAGTATTCTAAATTCACCTCGGCCACCCTGATCGTGGCAACGGCCCTCTCGACCTCGAAGACTGCTCTCCTTTGGATGGCGACTGCCTTCTTGTGACGGGCTTCCGCAGTGTCGAAGGTCTGCGTGGATATGGATCGGCTCTCACTCAGAGCTTTCATCCGGTCGTAGTTGAGCGTAGCGTCCCGCAATTCGGCCTCCGCATTCGTCAAGGACGCTTGCGCCACTCTCAGACTTGCTTTCGCCTCCTCCAGGGTGGCCATGAGATCCTGGTTCTCGAGTTGCCCCAGAATGTCGCCCCGTTTGACTGCCTTTCCTTCTTCCACAAACAGCTTTTCGAGTCTGCCGGTGGCCTTGGACGATACCGCGGCCTTTCTCTGCGCGACAACATATCCCGCGGCATTGAGAACCGTGAGTGCCCGTGAAGGAAAAACCTTAGCGACCTTCACTGCTTGAACCTCCATGGGAGATCTGAGGACTCCCGACCAGAGGAGAATAATCAGGAGGGCGGAGCATATTGCCGTGACCCCGCCCCAGAGGAAGAAGCGCTTGCGTTTGCCGCCGGTTTGGGACCAACGTTGTTCCGATTCGATTCTCAGTTCGGACAGGTTTCGAGATTCCATTTCGTCCGCCTCGATGTGTCCGCCGCGCGGATTCACGCTTGCCCGGGGACCATGTAGGTCGATTCCGATGCAAGTGTAATCCACCGGAGCACGGGAACGCAACATGGTCGGCGCCTCGATACCGAATGGCCGCCGTTTCCCGTTACAATTCCGTGCAGAGTGCGCGTTTCGATGCTATACTGAATGTGTCAAGAACTCCCATTCATGTTCGTCGACCATGGTCTGTCGCCGCCGACTCAGGAGATTAACGTGCGATTCTCTTTCCGGTTACTACCCAGATTGATACTGACCGCCGCGGCCCTGGTCATCGTAACGCCGCTCCTGACCGCACCTATAGTCCTGATAAATTTTTTTACGAGTTCCGGTGGGCCTACGTACAGAATGGCCGTTTGGTGGGCCTGGGCAATTCACAAGTGTATGGGGCTGACCTTCTCGGTTAAAGGTGCGGAGAAGGTTGAGCCCGGGACTTCGTACATCGTCACGCCAAACCATCAGGGCAACGCGGATATCCTCGCCCTTTTCTTAACCTTGCCGTTGCGTTTCAGGTGGGTTATCAAGAAGGAGCTTCTCAGGATACCGGTATTCGGTTGGGCTCTGGGCGGAACCGGAGCAATTGCTCTGGACAGATCGAACCGGGAGAAATCCATCAAGAGTCTGAAAGCCGCCAAGAAGAAGCTCTTGGGGGGCTGGTCGGTGCTCATATACCCGGAAGGGACGAGGAGCTCCGATCCTCATCTTCAGCCGTTTAAGAAGGGGGCATTCATGATGGCGGTTCAAACGGGCGTCCCGATACTGCCCGTCACGTGCAACGGCGCGTACCGTGTTCTCCCCCGGAAGACGATTACCATCCGGCCGGGCCACATAACCGTCACCATAGGGGACCCCATACAAACCCAAGGGCTCACGGAGGCGGATGTGCCGGAGCTTATGGAGCGGACCCGAAAAGAGATGGAGAAGTATCTTGATCCGGACTACGATCCGTTTAGTGTCTGTCCCAAAACAAACCTTCCAAGCTGATTCCGCGTTTTTCGGGGGGACACGAAACCGTGTTTTGCCCCTCGGATCTCACGGCAACAACGGTATCATGTCCCCCGAAAACGCCATGGAGCAAATACGGTCACGGATTCCGCAAACGCGCGGTAGCGTCCCGGCGTCCC
>JAZDHD010000005.1:0-28921 GCA_043806215.1 Pseudomonadota bacterium
CTTAGTGCCCGGTGGCAGAAGTACGGTGTCACATTTGTGGCAATTGTCCCTGCTTTGGTAGCGCCGGCCTCCCCGCGTTCCGCGGGGTATTCTTTAGTAGAAACAACGTACTATCTCTCGCCCGGCAGGGACGCCGGGACGCTACCGCGCGTTTACGGAATCCGTGACCGTATTTACGCCATAGAACACTTAGTGCTCCGTGGCGTAGTTGCGGTGTCGTATCCAAGGCAGCAAAGCCTGCTTTGGTAGCGCCGGCCTCCGTGCCGGTTTGGTAGGGGTAGGCCCCTGGAAACTGTCTCAAAATTGAAGGTCGGGGGAGGGTGCGGCGCAAAGGCTCCGCTCACCCCCCGGCCCCCTTCTTTTTTCAGAATACCGACTCTTCTTTAAGGGAGGGTCGGCCATTCCTTAAGTTCGTCTTTATGCCCCTCCCATCCATTGCCTCCTTACGCACCGTCAAATACGACCTTCCCTGATATCCAGTACTTATAGAGTTTCTTGAGGTTAACCCTACAACGCGACTTATGGTTCTCTGAAAACTTCATAAATGGCTCCCACACTGTCTTACAGGCAGATATCGCGGTGTCATTCACAGCAGAACAGGAGAATCTTCAACCTGCTGATGTCACATCAAAAGCAAACCATGGGTTTGTGTAAGTCTCATAGTAGGGTTATTTACCCAACGATTCCAAGAGAAATGAGGAATGTCCCCTTTCTTGTCTCCTTTCTACTCTTCTTCCCGTTTCCCTCGATCAGACGTACAATCTCCCACTTGACAGCGGCGAGTTCATCGGCCAGTTTGAGAAGAGGGAGGTCCAGTATTCTGGGGCGTGGAACTACCTTGAACGACCTGTGAGGATTATGCCAACGGACAAGAAATCTGTTTACGTTGAGACTTCCATCATTTCCTACCTGACGGCTCGACCGAGCCGCGACCTATTGGCCGCTGCTTGGCAAAAAGTCACCGTTGATTGGTGGGAAACTCAGAGACCTCGCTTTGACCTCTTCGTTTCGGATGTCGTGATCGAAGAAGCTGGAAGAGGCGATGAGACGGCGGTTGTCAGACGACTGGAAGCCCTGGCAGGGATTCCTATTCTCGAAATAAACGAGGAGGTCGTGGCGTTTTCCGAGGCGCTTATCGAAGCGAGAGCGCTTCCACAAAAAGCTATAGGCGACGCTCTTCACATTGCCTTATCGGTCGTGCATGGAATCGATTATCTGCTCACCTGGAATTGTCGTCATATTGATAACGCCGAGACCAAGCCTTTGATTCGAGGGGTGTGCCTGGCAAACCGGTATGGTTATCCTGAAATATGTACGCCGAGAGAACTCATGGGAGTATATGAAAATGCCTGATGAAATCATTGAAGAACTTTGGAGAATCAAGGACGGGATCGCACGCGAATGCGGATATGATGTGAAAGTGCTTGTCGCCCATCTGAAAGATAAGAAACATATCGAAGACAAGCAGGTTGTTGATCCACGGTCGATCAAGCGGACTACCGACCAAGAAGTACGTGCGGACCCGAACCACATCGATGCGATTTAGCCGGCGAGGAGTTCATCACATCGATACACCCAAATGTGAAACTGGGGGACGCCCTTAAAAAACTCAACTTGAGCCAAACCAGAATACGGGTAGGACCGTGCCGAGACTAGCAAGAATCGATGTCCCCGGTGCTCTCCATAATGGTCCACCTCAGTGGAAGGGGAATTGTCATGAAGGAAGAAATGTTCGAGGAACTTCTCGAAAGTGTTCGGCAAGCCGGCGCAATCGTGAGAGGCGAAATGGAACCTCCTTGAGGTTTTCTGTTTGAGGCCCCGGATGTCAAGGCCATAAGTGCTCAACAGGGGGAATTCCGGGGAGTGACACTTAAGCGCAAACTCCACGCGCCAAGGCGCTTGCGAATTCTCCGGCAAAATGTTATATTGAAATATAACAACGGAGGTTGCACCATGTATACAACTAATTTGCGAAAGGTTGGCGGCTCGATTATGCTGGCTGTCCCGCCCGCTTTGCTCGACCTCCTTCGCTTAGGGCCGGGAGCCAAGCTGGACATTGCGGTTGAGAGCGGGCGCTTGATCGTGGAGCCTCAGAAACGCCCCCGGTACACCCTGGAGGAGATCCTTGCTCAGTGCGAGCCGGACGCCCCCCGCACAACAGAAGAGCTCGAGTGGCTCGATGACGAAGCGGTTGGCAGCGAGCTGATCTAATGAAGCGGGGTGAAATCTGGCTGGTTGGCCCTGACCCTGGGGCAGGGCACGAACAAAAAGGCCTGCGCCCGGTGGTGATCGTGTCGCCCGAAGCGTTTAATCGAGTGACCAAGGTGCCGGTAGTTCTTCCTATTACCACCGGCGGCAGTTTTGCACGGACCGCCGGATTTGCCGTATCTCTAACAGAAGCCGGCACCAAAACCAAGGGCGTTGTCCGGTGCGACCAGCCGCGGGCGCTGGATCTTGCCGCGCGCAACGGGAAAAAACTGGAAAAAGTTCCCGACGAGATCATGGAAGAAGTGTTGGCGAGGCTGGCGCCTATAATTGAGTAAGTTTGTCTTGATAAAGTCTGTATCGGATCGGATTCCTAGGAGCACTTCCGCCAGGATAACTCCACAGAGAGATAAATCCTCTTCATTCTCGATCAACGCCTGAAGCGTCGCTACGTATGGCTCGGCACGGCCGGCGAAAAAGTCGATCCAGACGGTTCTATCGACAAGCACCATCAATTACGCGCCTCCCGCCATTCGGTAAGGTCCCCCTCCCATTTGATGGCGCCCTTCAGTTCAAGTAAGCGCCTCTGACGACCACGGCGACGCACCTCATGCAGCGCGTAGTCAATGAGAGCACGATGTGTGCGAATTCCGGTCAGTTCTTTACATTCCTTGACCAGATCATCGTCAATCACCACATTTGTTCTTCCCATGTGATCACCTCCAATAGCGTATACACATAATAGATATACTCTTTGTGTATTTCAAGAGCTAATGTGCAGGATGCCTACTACGAATTGAGCGGCGAGCAACCACGCGGGAAGGAGTTTCATAGTGCCCCGGACGGTTTCCCCCCGGCGTCAAGTTCATTCAAGAAGGGCACGCTTTGCTCTCGCGTAACGGACCAGCGCTCCCAACGCTCTTACCGCTCTTTCAGGACTGGGAAGGACCGGGAACTCTTGGTCGTGAAGCTCCCGAATGAAGAGCTCGGTCCGGTTGCAGTAGGAACCGCCGACCACGGGCTTACCGTATTTCGAGGAAAGCGACGAGACAATGGCACATTGCCCCTGGATATACTGGGCGGCCAGGCGGCCGGCCTTGTCGGCGGATGTCTCCATTGCGCCCAAGGTCTTGAGAACCCTGCTTTGGGGCAGCAGGCAATAGACAAACAGGCCTGCAACGCCCGGATCGTTCAGAAGAACCTGCGGAAGCTTTTCGAGGTAGTCGTTGGGATTCTTGGCGAACGTAAGGTCCACCGGGTTCTTGACGCTTGCCGTGCCGGGAACCAGCTTCTTCAGTTCGGTCTCGGTTTGCGACGAGAGTTCGGCAAGTTCCAGACCGCAGCGGTCCGCGGCATCGGCCGCAGCAGCTCCGGGCCCTCCCGAGTGAGTGAGGATTGCGATGCGGTTCCCTTCCGGAAGCGGTTGGGTTCCCAGGACCCAGCAGAAGTCGAAAAGCTCTTCAATATCGGCCGCCCGGATGATGCCGCACTGCTGGAAGACACCGTCGTAGAGAGGATCCGGACCGGCGAGAGCCCCGGTATGGGAAAGGCCGGCCTTGCTTCCCCCTTCCGAACCGCCTACGTAAAACGCCACGATGGGTTTCTTCTTGGAAACTTCCTTGGCGACCCGCATGAAGTCCCGCCCTCGTCTGATGGCCTCTATGTAAAGAGCGACCACTTTGGTGTCGGGGCACTCGCCCAGATACTCGAGGCAATCAGTGATGTCCGTCATGGCCTCATTCCCCACACTGAATCCCTGACTGAACCCCAAGCCTACGTTTGCAAGGTACGCGAATATTTGGGTGACGAAGCTCCCACTCTGTGAGGCCATTCCCACGAACCCCGGTTTCGTCTCGTAAGGAAAGAAGGTGGTGTTGAGCTTCCAATGAGGATTCACCACACCAATGCAATTCGGGCCTATAAAACAGATACCGTATTTCTTGGCAATCTCCACGATACGGCCCTGGAGCACTTTGCCCTCCGGTCCCACTTCGCCGAATCCGGCGGAGACGATGACCGCGCTCCTTATCCCCGCCTTGCCGCACTCTTCGAGTGTCTCGGGAACCACACGGGTGGGGAGTATCAGCACGGCCAAATCAACGGGGCCGGGTACGTCCTTGACGCTCCGATAGGCATCGAGACCCAGGATCCTTGTATCCGTTGGGTGAATGGGGTACACGGGACCCTCAAAACCCAATTCGAGAAGCTGAGACAATTGGATGGTTCCCATCCCCAAGGGGTTGGTGGACGCACCCCAAAAGGCCACGCTCCTCGGATGAGTAATCCGATGAAGCGGGCTATCCTCGTAACTGCTCATGAACTATACCTCCGCACCGGACCCCGGCGATCCTTGGGCCGGGAGCCCGGTGCTTTTCAACTTGATTGTTCCGGGTGGTCCCCGCCCGTGCAACCGCCGCACCCGTCGCGGGGATCCCGCCGGCCGGCGGCAGGCTTTTCACCGAATCCCACAAGAGTCAGGAAGAACATAACGAACCACCATACGGCGAACCCGGCCATCACCGCAACCACGGCCACCGGCCCAAGAGCGATGGAGACGAAGACCAACCGCTCTTCGTTTGGGAAAAGGCCGCCGAATATGAGAAGCCACATCGAAACGCAAAACGCGGCGATTGCCGTCACCGCCCCGGCTGCCGCTGCTATGGTCCGTATTATCGTCATTCCTGATATGTTATCATTGTTTTCGTGTCGATTGTTATCGTTTCTGTTCATTGTCGGAAAACAGAATGCAACCGGCGGGACTCCCCCGGCTTGCATACGAGAATAGAGCCCAAACCTCGTTCGCTAAGGAGATGAACCCGTAAGTCATGACCAACCGATTAATTTCTCACAAACACCGTCCGGAGAATTCATTCCCGGGAATTGAAGATGCCGACCTTCTCGCCCGTGTTGAAAAGCCTGCCCGCTATGTGGGTAAGGAAGTCAACGAGATCGCCAAGGACCCTGCCGCGGTGAAGCTTCACATGGCTCTCGCTTTCCCCGACGTCTACGAAGTGGGCATGTCCCACCTTGGTTTGAAGATACTCTACTCGGTGGTCAACGCCCGCGGGGACCTCTATGCCGAGCGGGTATTCGCCCCTTGGCCCGACATGGAGGCCCTACTGAGGCGGGAAGGCAGGCCCCTCAGATCCCTTGAAACCGGCACTCCGTTGAACAGCTTCGATCTCGTCGGGTTCTCTCTGCAGTACGAGTTGTGCGCGACAAATGTCCTTCAAATGCTCGAATTGGGAATGATCCCTCTCCAGGCCCGGCACAGGACGCGGAATCATCCCTTCATCGTTGGAGGAGGACCCGGGTCGCTCAATCCCACTCCCCTTTCGCGGTTTTTCGATGCATTCGTGGTAGGCGACGGCGAAGAGGTGATCCTCGAACTGGCCGAAGCACAGGTCGGGTGGAAGGAAACAGACAGATCGCGAGACGATCTGCTTGACGAATGGAAGAAGATTCCGGGGGTCTATGTCCCTTCCCGTTTCAGTAAGGGAGAGCGGATCTCTCGCCGCATTGTCGCGGACCTCGACCAAGCCTCGTTTCCCAATCGGCCCGTCGTACCGTTCTGTGAAACCGTTCATGACCGGATCGGCTTGGAAATCGCCCGCGGTTGCACGAGAGGATGCCGTTTCTGTCAAGCAGGAATGGTCTACCGGCCGGTACGGGAAAGGCAACCCGACACAATCCTTGGCCTTGCCCATTCCTGCGTTTCCGCCACCGGGTGGGAAGAGATGGCACTCCTATCTCTTTCTTCCGGTGACTATTCCTGCATCAACGAACTCATCAGGAGTATCACCCGAGACTTTGCCGACTCAAAGACGGCCCTTTCCCTCCCCTCACTGAGAACGGACAGCTTTGATGCCGAAATGGCCGAACAAATACGCAAGGTGCGTAAGACCGGCTTCACCCTGGCCCCCGAAGCCGGCACGGAAAGGCTCCGGCGGATCATCAACAAAGGTAATACGGAAGAAGACCTCCAACGCGCCGTAAGCACCGCGTTCGACCGCGGATGGAGAGCCGTAAAGCTCTACTTCATGATCGGTCTCCCATTTGAGACCGACGAAGACCTCGACGGTATCGTGGGGCTCATTCGAAAGGCGTCGAAGTGGTCCAAAGGTGGACGGATCACCGCATCCGTCTCGACGTTCGTTCCGAAGTCGCACACTCCATTCCAATGGAGCGGACAAATCTCCGTTGATGAGACCATCCGGAGACAGCGCTATATTAGGCGATACTTCCAAAAAGGGAGGACGCGCGTCAAGTTTCACGATCCGAGGGTCTCGTTTCTCGAGGGAGTAATCGCCCGAGGCGACGAACGGCTTGGCGGAGTAATCGAATGCGCGTACAACAAGGGCGCCCGCTTCGACGGGTGGGACGAGCATCTGAAGTTCGACCTTTGGATGGAAGCGTTCAATGAAATGGGCATCGATCCCGAGGAGTTTCTCAAGAACAGGGGGCTTGAGGACGCTTTGCCCTGGGACTTCATCGACAGCGGCGTGGCAAAGGATTTCCTTCTCCGGGAATGGTCAAAGGCAGAGGCGGTGGAAACGACTGCCGACTGCCGCAATTCGCCCTGCGCGGGATGCGGAGTCTGTGATTTCGAGGAGATCTTCCCGCGATTCGCTTCACCGGAGGGACCGGCGCCGGAAAAAACCTCAGGGGAGATGCCCGACAACGCTCATCCGTCGGTCCGCCGTTTCCGTCTACGGTACTCGAAACTCGGTCCCATGCGATTTCTCGGTCATCATGACGTGATCAGATTATTCCATCGGGCGTTCCGTCGGATTGGCTTGAGGCTTGATTATTCCAAGGGCTTTCATCCTCATCCGCGAATGCGGTTTTCCCCGCCCCTTGGCCTGGGAATCGAGAGTGTGGCCGAGTACATGGATTTTGATGTGCTCGATTGTCCCTCGCCGGCGGGCGATATTGCGGAAGCACTGCAAGGTGCCTTGCCGCCCGGCATGCAACCGCTCGATCTTAAAGAAATTCAATTGAATGAGGATTTCGTTTCTGGTACAATAACATGGGTTACCTATGAACTGGAATTTCCGGATTCCGTTGAACGCGGAGACCTGAATGAAAAGATTAGGCAGTTCGAGTCTTCCCACGCGTTTGAGATCACGAAAGTGCACAAAGGTAGGTCCAAGACCCGAAATCTGAAAGAGTGGGTGTGCCGGTTGGATCTCCATGACTCTATCATGAGAATAGAATTCACCTCGGGTCCGTCCGGGTCGGTGCATCCGTATGACGCAATTTCCGCCATTCTTGGAATCAGCAGAGATTTGATCAAGACAATGAGGCTTACCAAGACATCCGTCGGGTTCGAATCTGCGGGCAACTGAGGCGAGGACGCTCACATGGCAAGTGAGATCCTGATGAACAGCACCGAACGCGAGACACGCTTGGCTCTCGTCGAAGACAGTCAAGTTGTCGAGCTGCATATCGAGCGGAAAGGTGAACGTGGAATCGTCGGCAATATTTACAAGGGCCGCGTGATCAAGGTACTTCCCGGAATGCAGGCGGCCTTCGTGGATATTGGCCTTTCCAGAGCGGCCTTTCTTTACGTGGGCGACATACACCACCACGTCCATGACCTGCAACTTATGGTCAACGACGAGGACCACGGCGAGCAAGAGGAAGAGGATGATGAAATCAGGGATCAACTCCACCCTCCCGTGCCTCCCTTCTCACCCATCGAGGATCTGATTCAGGAAGGAGAGGACATTCTCGTCCAGATTTCCAAGGAACCTCTCGGCAGCAAGGGGGCGAGGATCACCTCACATATATCCATACCCGGCAGACATCTCGTCTTCATGCCCACGGTGGACCATGTGGGAGTATCCAGGCGAATTGAAAATGAAACCGAACGGCGACGCCTCAAGGAGATCATTTCTCAGATAAAGCCCCCCTCATGCGGGATAATCGTCCGAACCGTCAGCGAGCACGAAGATTCCGACAAACTCAAAGCGGATTTGACCTTTCTCCAGGGCACATGGGAGAGAATTCTGCAGAAAGAGAGCCGAGTCCCGGCAGCTTCTCTCATCTATGAAGATCTGGATCTTTGCCTGAGAGGCGTGCGCGATCTTTTCACGGAGGACGTTACCCGCCTCATTGTAGACACCTCGGAAAACCATGAGCGGATCCTCGATTTCATGGATATGTTTATGCCTTCTCTGAAGCCTTGTGTAGAACTATACGAGGGCGACGAACCGATTTTCGACCATTACGGAATCGAAATCGAACTGAACAAGGCATTGGGAAGAAAGGTCTGGCTCAAATCAGGCGGGTACATCAACATCGACTTCACGGAAGCGCTGGTTGCCATCGACGTGAACACCGGCCGGTACGTGGGAAAACGCAACCTTCAAGAAACCATACTGAAGACTAATCTGGAAGCGGCCAAGGAGATTGCGTACCAGCTCAGACTCCGCAACATCGGTGGAATCATTATCGTCGATTTCATCGACATGGACCGTCCGGCGGATCGGGAAAAGGTGTCCAATGCGCTCCAGGAAGCCCTGAAGAAGGACAAACAGAAGACAAACATCCTCAAGATATCCGAATTGGGGCTCGTCCAGATGACCCGGAAGCGGACACGGGAGAGCCTGACCCGTACTCTGTGCGAGCAATGCCCCTACTGCGAAGGAAAAGGCTTCATCAAGTCCGAGACTACGATGTGCTACGAAATCCTGCGCGCAATCTCCCGACACATTTCAGACGACGAGTCCCCTTGTATTAAGGTGACCGCTCATCCCGAAGTAGTGAAACTCCTCTTCGAGGAGGAGAGCGAACAGATCGACGACATTCAGCAAAGGCACAACATTAGGATACAGCTCAGTGCCGACCCCAACCTCTACCAGGAACAATACGAGATCACCGGCGAGTTATAGTCAGTGACCTCCGGCAAAGCCGGAGGCATGAAATGTTGGAACCGCTCAAAGCGGTTGACGTGAGGCCAGCTTGGCTGCTTTTCCCATGCTACTTGCCTGCTCACCTGTATGGTGGGTGGCGTCGCTTCATGGACTGGGGCATCGACGCGATGAGACGCTGGACAGCCCAGGAGGTGCCAGGGGTTGCCGGAACGTAAGGAGATGATCTTCTCGGCCTCTCGGATACCCCGTGGCCTGGAGAAGAATCAATACTCCCGGAAATGTCAAACTCTTTGAGTCCACCGGCAGAGCGGGGGGTTTACCTATTTTAATTATTCACCCAGATATGAGCATAGTAGAAATACCCACCTGATTTCACTACAGATAACATCCATGCATTTTTGTTGACATCTCACTGGCGGTCCAGTATCGTGCACGGGCCTATCAGATGTCCAAGACCACGCAGACAGGTAGCCATGTCAGATCATCCGGAACAAGACGTTACGACTCAGCTTCTCATTCAGATACGCGACGAAATGCGATCCATGGGGGCGCGCCTGGAAAAGCGCCTCGATTCCCTGGAAGCTCGCATGGAATCCCTCGAAACTCGCATGGAGTCCCTCGAAACTCGCTTGGAGACCATCGAAACTCGCTTGGAGACCATCGACGCTCGTTTGGACTCCCTGGAAGCCCGCATAGATTCCCTCGAGTCGAGGAATGAGGCGGACCACAAACGGCTATTCAAACGCTTCGACCAGATTGACGCTGATTTGAAACGATTCGTCGGCATTGTAAATGACGCCATCCTCCATTATGCCGATGAGATGGACTCCGTGAGGGAGCGTCTCGACATTCTGGAAAAGACGGTCGGTATCTCTCCGCGATCCGAATAATCACCCTTCGCATTAATTGGAAGCGCGTTCATGAAATTAGCGGATCACCTCCGCCGGTACGTGGAACTTGCAGCCCAAGCCGACGATCTGTTCCGCACAGTCGAGCGGCTGCACGGAGAATTCATGCCGTGTAGGGTCGGATGTAACGACTGCTGCTCGGTCTATTTTGAATTGAGTCTCATCGAGGCATTCACCTTGAGTTCAGTGTTCCGCCAAGGCCTGCCGCCGGACATGCAGGCCCGTGTGCTCTCGCGAGCGGAAATGGTTGAACCTCTGTTTGTCGATGCCAAGACGATGCTTCAGTCCATGGGACCCGGAGATTTCCCGGATCGGGTGGACCGTATCGACGCGGCGTCGAGATTGAAGATTCCGTGCCCGCTGAACGAGGATGCGTCCTGCGTGTTGTACGAGCACCGGCCCATTACGTGCAGGCTCTATGGAACCCCGCAGGACATAGGCGACCGCGTTGTCTCGTGCCCCAAAACCGGCTTCGAGAAGGGACGCAAGTACCATACGGTGAATGTTCCAGAGATCCAAAGCAAGCTCTTCACGTTTTCCGCGGATTTTCTCTCCGACCTGCTCGGGTTAACCGGGCCGGTTCCGCACGGCCCGTTGTTTCTCGTCCCGGTTGCGCTGCGGACCCGGTTCGACAAGGAGTTTTTTCTCACCCTTGGGCAAGCGCTCGAAACATCGTAAGCACGATACCGACCGATGGTGGATGGGCAAGGTCCGGTCCTTGGACGTCGGGGAGCGTCTCAGGCTCGTTCCTTTTTGGGAGCGGGGCCTTCACGTATCCGAGCGCACACCCGTGATTATCGATCCCGGGCCCTCTTTCGGCGCGGGCGATCACCCGACCACGATCATGGCACTGGAATTGCTCGAAGAGGTTCTGAACGAAAAGAACGTCCACGCTCCGACGTTGCTCGATGTGGGGACCGGCACAGGAGTGCTGGCAATCGCAGGGAAGCTCCTTGGAACCGGGTTTACGGTGGGTTTGGACCTCGACGCGGCTTCGGTCTTCACCGCGAGGCGCAATCTGGAACTCAATGGCTTGGTACTGAGTGGCCGAAGTCCGGTCACGTCTTCTGCTCTCATTTCCACGACGCAAACTTGGAAAGAGAAATCTCCGGGCACGGAGGCCCGGGCTACGGAAGACACTGACCAGGCCCACCCTACATCGTGGGACGGGCGTCCCTGCCCGTCATCTTCCGGGGCGGGCACGCTCGGCCCGCCGTCTCCCCGGCGAAGGCCCGAGTCCGGGCATTGTCCCGGCGAAGGTTCGAGAGGCGAAGTGAATCTCGTGGTCGGCGGCGCCGATTGCATAAGGGGCTCGTTTCACATCGTGACGGTTAACCTCGTCGCGCCGGTGCTGTTGAGAGTCAAGGAAGACCTGACGGCGAGGGCGCGGGAAACCCTCATACTCTCAGGGATCGCGGACGTGATGGTTGATGCGGTGGTCGCCGCGTTCGGGGCAGGTGAATTGAGCGTATCGAAGATCAAGAGCAGGGACGGATGGAACGCGGCACTCCTGCAAAGAAGCTCGGGCTGAGCGGTCGCTTTCATGCGGTGTCTCACGAGAAAAAGGGAGGCCCATAAGGCGCCTCCCTCTTCGCAGATGGAAAAACTCAAACCAACTATTCATTTCCTTCCGGAACAGGCTCGCTGGCGTCGTCTTCCTGATGCTGCTTGCCCATACCCTTCAGGCCTATGAGGGTCGTGCTTCCGCTGGACCAGTACTCAAGCTTGCCCTCTTGGACCATCTTGTTCACCAAGTTCTTCACCTGCCGGCTCTTCATGTCCGGTATCATGGCGTAGAAGTCTTTGAGGTAAAACTTGGACTTGGTCTTGGACTTCTTTTCAAGTGTGTCGAGTATGACCTGTTTTGCTTCGTCGTCGGTCATGATAACTCCTTATTCGACCACCTAGAACTTGAACTGAGTTGACTGCCGCCACGTAGTATAAGCGAAACGATAGTCGTCGATCAAGTGGTGAGTGAACGGAAGGTTGGTTTTTTCAAAGAACCTCTCCCAACCAATCCTCTGCGCCCAGTCGCCCAGCCGCTCGTACTTCCGCGCATCTTTGGCATACACCTCCACGATGTTCTTGACGCAGTTGACCGTGTCATCCCATCGCGGGGGCTGATTGGGAATGAAGGGAACAACAACCTTGGAGAATTTCGGTTTGCTGATCCTGTTGGAGAGCTTGCCTCCCACGAGAATCGCCACTCCGCTGCCGTCCTCGTCCGCGAGAGGCATGGCCGCGCACATGGTGTAGCAGTTTCCGCAGAACATGCAACGCTCAGCGTTGACTTCCAGGGTCTTGAGACCACTCTCTGTTTTTGCAGGCTTGATCGCTGCTGTGGGGCAGGCTGCGATGGCCAGCGGAAGTTCGCACAGTTTGTCGATCCACTCATTGTCGACCATGGGCGGTTTGCGGTGAATACCGAGTATGGCGATGTCTGAGCAGTGGACAGCGCCGCACATATTAAGACAGCAGGCCAGGGAGACTCTCACCGGCGCGGGCATGCGCATACTGCCGAACTCATCGTAAATGCCGTCCATAACCGCCTTGACGACGCCGGAAGCATCGATGGCCGGCGTGTGGCAATGTGCCCAACCCTGAGTGTGGACGATATTGGTGATGCCGGCGCCTGTCCCGCCGATTGGGAATTTGTTGGAACCTTTGTCGAACTTTCTGCTCTTCAGGTCATCCATCAAAGGCTTGACCTTGCTCTTGTCGTCCACCATGAACTCGACGTTGTTCCTGGTGGTGAAGCGCAGGTACCCATCACAGTGTTTGTCCGCGACTTCACAGATTTCCCGGATATGCTCGATGCTCATAAGCCGGCATCCGCCAACCCGTACTGTGTAGACCTCGTCTCCGGACTCGGATACGTGAACGAGAACGCCCGGCTCGAGGATCTCGTGATAGAGCCACTTACCCTTATTGTTCTTGATGACGGGGGGTAGAAACTCTTCATAATATCTCGGACCGATATCGGTAATTCTATCTTTCAACGGCTCGCTGGGATCGTATGGCATGTTTCTAACCTCCTACTACCTCTGGTGTTTCTCGCGGAAAGCATTGATGTCACGTGTCCAGCCGCCCTCAACTTCGTCTTCTCTCCAGAAGATGTACGGGTTTGACCTGGGCTCGTCTACCATCCTGGGATCCGGTTCGAGCTCGGTAACCTCGAGGAACTTCTGCCAGCTCGCCCGCTGGATCAGTTCGCCGAGCCGTTCGCGGTTCTTACCCTCTTCCGACCACCAATCCCAGACTTTCTCCACCAGTTCTTTCATCTCGTCGAACGGCGCTTCCACCTTCATGAAAGGAACCGTTAACGTCGACATCTGGGCACCTTCCAGAATCGGGGCTTTCGCTCCGAAGAGGACGGCAGCGCCTTTGTCCTCACCGACTCTCAGGGCTCTCGGCATGGTATTCAGGCAGTGCATGCACTTGGTGCATTCTTTGTCATTGATCTCCAGTTTGCTTCCGTCCCAGCTCATGCACTCCGTCGGGCACAGATTGATGACTTCTTTCACGATATCGAAAGCGCCCCAGTCTCTGCTCCCGTGTGCGCCTGCATTGGGAAGGAGTTCTCCGCCCACATATGCCTTAACGGCTGCCTGGTCGATACGGATCTCGTCCCGCCAGATTCCGATAACCGACATGTCCGATCTCGCGATGGAAGCTACGCATCCGTTCGGGCATCCATCGAACTTGAACTTGAACTTGTACGGGAAGGCAGGCCTGTGCAGCTCGTCCTGGTATTCGTTGGTGAACTGGTGACAGATCTCCTGAGTGTCATAGCACGCAAACTCGCAGCGGGACATGCCGAGGCAGCATGCGGGAGTCCTCAGGTTGGAGCCGGACCCGCCGAGATCCTGGTTCAGTTCGTGAGTCAAGTCGTAGAAGAGTGGTTCCAGGTGATCCGTTGTTGTGCCGAGGAAGATAATATCGCCCGTGGAGCCGTGCATGTTGGTGAGACCGCTTCCGTGCCGTTCCCACATGTCGCAGAGCTCTCCCAGGAATTTGGTTGTATAATACTTGCTCGACGGTTGATTCACGCGGACGGTGTGGAAATGTGCAACACCGGGGAACTGCTGCGGCTGGTCACAGTATCTACCAATAATGCCGCCGCCGTATCCGAATACCCCGACGATTCCGCCGTGCTTCCAATGGGTGACTTTGTCCTGAAAAGAAAGTTCGAGAATTCCCAGCAGATCATCAGGGGCATCTTTCAAGATCTGTTTGCCCTTTTCCGCCTGCTGCTTGATATCGGAAACAAAGCTCGGCCACGGGCCCTTTTCCAGTTCATCAAGCATAGGGGTGTTGTGCTTTGCCATTAAGACTTCCTCCTCTCTCTACTTAAGGGTTCTACATTCAGAATGTGCTCTTCATTGAGAATTTGTTAGCTTTCCACTTCGCGCTCGGCCGATGGAAATACGAAGATACCACGGAAAAGCTCCTACCTCACCAACTTTCCCGGGCGGCCAAGGCTAAGATTTCATGGCGGATTCAGTGAACGTGACAGGTTCAAGCCACCCAAATTAAGATTCCAACGACTTTAATTCAAGTCGACGGAGCAAGTCAAGAAAAAATCTCCGGAAATCTAAATAAATATCGCCGCTCTGCCCCGGCCGGCACCTCACCGGAAACGCGGCGGAGGCATTCGCCGAGGATAAAAAGATTTGCGAGTGATCTCTTTAGGGGCCGGCACAAAATAATGGCCGGTGCTTCTTGGAGTACATGCGGTGACGTACTAACCTGTGCTATATTCTCACCCGCACGGCAATCCGGCCATTCGAAAGGTTTACCATTTGATGAAGCTGCACACGGCACCGCGATTCCGGTTTCTGCATTCGTCCCTACAGGGTCGCGTCCCATTCGGAGATAACGAACTTCTACGTCCCATTCCACAGTCACGACCCGGCCAAGGCGAACGGACTTCATCGCCCATGAACTATGGGACCTATCTCAACGCGGTGAGGCGCTTTCTGGTGGACAACCGGCATCAATTCGGCCGCCTGTTGCATGAATCCGTCGCCGGCGACGGGGAGAGCATCATACATATCGACATTGTGGCGGAAAAACACGGCAGTGAGTACCACCCGGCCCGGGTTGTTGCCCGGGGTACGGACCGGACCGCTTCATTTGTCGTGAACACCGCCGTCAACGACAGGGGCAGGGACCGGTTGACAAAGGATTTTCACTTGCTCCGGGAACTCGGTTCACGGTTTCCCCGGACTTTCGTGCCCGCCGTCTATTTCACCGGCGATGTTTCCGTCCCGGGTGACGGTGATTCTCCGGCCGAGCTTTCCATGTTCCTGGGGGAATGGCTCGAAGGCTTCCATGAGTTTCATCTGTCCCACAATGAGGCAAACGGCTGTTTGGATACCGTCGTATGGGATACGGATCAGGGATACGGGATCTTGCCCGTCGACCAAAGCGAATCCCTCCACAACCAGGCCGCGTTCATACTCGCCTACTACTACGATCCGGACGGGTTCCGGGAAATCTTCCCGTGGCATCACGCCGCAGGGGACTTCGTTGTTTCCCGGCTCAACGGGGGGCTTCGGGTCAAACTGATCACGGCGCGGCAGTATGCACCCCGCCTGATCATGGAACAAGCCTCACCGGAAAACCGGTTACAGGCCCTCATGCTCTTCATTGCCAACCTGACGATCAGGATGAGACTCGACAGATTGGACGGAGTGGGAGAAATTGCTTGGGCCGGCGACCATAGCGTCGGCGCAACCATCCTGGGAGCTTTGGACGGAATAAGGGCGAAGATTCAAGACGACATGTGCGATCCCGCGTTGCTTGAAGCGTTTCTTGCCGCGGCGTCCCGCATGTCTGCGGAAGATGTGACCCGCCTCGTCATGGAAGTGGTCGGATGCTGCGACGAAGACGCCCCGGACATGCCCGTGATACGCCTGCATTTGGCGGATCACATTCTGCTTGTCTACCGCAACTTTCAGAATCTTTCATCCCGTCCGTGAGCAGGAACCCATGCAGGCCGGATCACATGTGAAATTCCCCGTACCCCGGCTGATTACCGCCGCACTCGGCGGCGGGGCCGGCAAAACACTGATCACAGTGGGGCTCATTGCGTCACTGAGGCGTCGAGGAATTCCCGTTGGGGCCTTCAAGAAAGGCCCTGACTATATTGATGCGGGCTGGCTCGGTCTTGCGGCCGGGGGGGTCTGCCGCAATCTTGATACCTACCTGTTTCCTCAAGATGTGGTGACGACATCCTTTGTACGAGGATCCTTGGGAAAGCGGATCTCCGTGGTGGAGGGAAACCGCGGGCTCTTCGACGGCGTGGACAAGCAAGGCGGATACAGCACGGCAGAGTTGGCCAAGCTTCTGAAAGCCCCGGTAGTTCTCATTGTGGACGCGGCCAAGATGACTCGGACGGCCGCGGCACTGGTGCTCGGTTGCCGGGAATTTGACAAAGACCTTGACATTAAAGCGGTAATTCTCAATCGTGTCGCGGGATATCGTCACGAACAGGTTCTCCGCCGGTCCATCGAAGCAGCCGTGCCGGTACCGGTGATCGGATCGGTGAGGAAACTGGCTCTTTCGAACTTTCCCCAGCGGCACCTGGGACTGCTCCCCTTGCATGAGCACCCGGGAGCCCTCCGGTTCATTGATGATGCCGCCGATATCGTTGAAGAATCAATCGATGTGGAGAGACTGACGGCCATGGCATCGCAAGCAGAGGCATTGGAGCCGTTCCATGCATGCCCCGTAGAACATATCGGCACGGACCTGCGGAAGCCTTCGGTGAGAATCGGCGTGGTGAAGGACTCGGCTTTCCAATTCTACTATCCGGAGAATCTGGCAGCTCTGTCCGACGCAGGTGCCGAACTTGTGGAGGTGAGCGCTCTGGAGGAGAAACCGCTGCCTCGCCTTGACGCACTGTACATAGGCGGCGGGTTTCCGGAAACCCATGCGGACAGATTGGCCGGGAATCGGGTCTTCAAACAGTCGGTGCTCGATGAGGTGAAAGGAGGACTTCCGGTCTATGCGGAGTGCGGAGGACTGATGTACCTGTCCGGAAATCTCCTCATAGATGGGACGGCCTATCCCATGGTGGGGGCCTTTGCCGCGGATACAATTCTCCAGCGAAGACCCCAGGGCTTGGGCTACATCCATGTGGAAGTGACCGGCCCCAATCCCTTCTATCCGTGCGGCGCGCAACTGAGAGGCCATGAGTTTCACTACTCGTCGGTCCGGGTAACCGGGAACTCGTCCCCGGCCTGCGCGTTCCGAGTGTTGAGGGGACATGGAATCGACGGTTCCCGCGACGGGGTATGTCATCTCAACGCGCTTGGTACGTACATGCATGTTCACGCCCTGGGAGAGCCCCTCTGGGCCCAGGGAATGATTAACGCGGCCCTGGAGTATCAGTCGGCAAGAAGGAGCCGGTCGGCCGTCATGTGAAGAGGGTTCAGGGCGGGCTTTGCCCTGCCGGCGGGATGACGGGCAGGGACTCGGGATCAGAGGAGTTGGTTGTCGACGTAGTGCTCCATGGCGAAACTACGGTGTCGTGTTCCTGTGAAGGCCCGGTAGCGTCCCGGCGGCCCTGCCGGGCGCATGATCAAAGAGTACCGGCACGGAGGCCGGCGCTACCAAAGCCGGGATCGTTTCCTTGAATACGTGACCGTATTTGCTCCATGGAGCACCAAGCGCCCCGGAGAATACGTCGCCGTATTCACGCCGACCAGCACTTGGCCTCCCGGAGACTTTGTATCGTACACAAGGCGGTAGTCGATAACATGTCAAAGATTCTTATTCTCGTTCCCAGGCTCCGCCTGGTAACGCCTATCCTCTGGGCTCTGCCCGGTCTTAGTGCCAACCCTGCCGGTTGGTCGTGGAAAAGAGACCCCGCGGAACGCGGGGAGGCCGGCGCTAATACGTCGCCGTATTCACGCCGACCAGCACTTGGCCTCCCGGAGACTTTGTATCGTACACAAGGCGGTAGTCGATAACATGTCAAAGATTCTTCCCATTCCACGGGCGGTCATTGCGGCCTTGAAAGGCGGGGCGGGCAAGACGTTCATCACCGTGGGACTCGTTGCGGCCCTCAAAGCCCGGGGCCTGTCCGTCGGGGTTTTCAAGAAAGGGCCTGACTACATAGATGCGGGCTGGTTGGGACTGGCTGCCGGAACGGATTGCCATAATCTCGACTCGTACCTGTTCAGCGAGGCAATCGTCCTCAAGTCGTTCATGCAACAGTCGCCGGCACGCGACCTGGCCATTGTCGAAGGAAACCGCGGCCTCTATGACGGCCTCGACCCGCAAGGCGGTTACAGCACGGCAGAGTTGGCCAAGCTCCTTAAGGCCCCGGTCGTTCTCATCATTGACGCAGCGAAGATGACCAGAACCGCGGCAGCTCTCGTGGTAGGCTGCAAAGCCCTGGACCCGGCCGTGGAGATCAAGGCGGTGATTTTGAACCGAGTTGCGGGAACGCGCCACGAGAACGTGCTAAGGGAGTCGATTGAGGAGGCGGCTGAGGTGCCCGTCATCGGCTCGGTCAAAAAGATGCCCCTGGAGGACTTTCCTCAGAGGCATCTCGGGCTTCTTACCCTATACGAGCATCCCAAAGCCGCTGAATTCGTGGAGGCCGCGGCACGGATTGTCGAGGAATCCATCGATCTGGACCGTCTCCTCGAGATCTCCTCTTCCGCCTGCCGGCTCGACGTGCCCGATACGGTCAACCAGCCGCCTCCATCGCTCCCGGACCGCTGTTCCGGACTCCGGATAGGCGTCTTGAAGGACTCTGCGTTTCAGTTCTACTATCCGGAAAACCTCGAGGCCTTACGGGTCACGGGCGCCGATCTGGTGGAAATAAGTGCGCTGGAACCGAATGAACTCCCGCATTTGGACTGCCTGTACATCGGCGGAGGCTTTCCTGAAACCCACAGCGATATCCTCGCCGGCAACGCCGTCTTCAAGGACTCCTTACGGAAGGCCGTTGAAGGCGGACTCCCCGTGTATGCAGAATGCGGCGGACTCATGTACCTGTCCAGGAATCTCCTGGTGGACGACAACGTGTACCCCATGGTCGGCGTATTTCCCGTGGACACGGTTTTGGAGCGCAGACCGCAGGGGCATGGCTATATTCGGGCGGAGGTCACGGCGCCCAATCCTTTTTATCCTTTGGGGACGATACTGACGGGACACGAGTTTCACTATTCATATGTCACCGGAATGTACGCGAATACCGCCCAATACGCGTTCAAGGTCCTGAGGGGCCACGGAATCGACGGAGAGAGGGACGGTATCTGTACATCCAATGTCTTGGGAACCTACATCCATGTGCATGCCCTCGGCACGCCGCTCTGGGCTCGGGGCCTTCTCGCCGGTGCCGCGGAGTATCACGCGGCGCACGCGGCCATGAGCGCAGGCGAAAGCCGAGGCAACAGTTTGCAGGCCCTCCCATGAACACGCTGCGGATATGAACCACCATAAACGGATAGACGGTATTCTCGGTCCAAGCGGCTTGCTGGCACGTTCCATGTCGGGGTACGAGCATCGTGAGCAACAGGTGCGGATGGCGGTGGAGGTCTTCGAGGCCCTCCAATCCGGCGACCGGTTGGTGATCGAAGCTCCCACGGGGACCGGCAAGACGTTGGCGTACCTCATTGCCGCTTCTCTGACCAGAAAGAAGACTGCAATCTCCACAGGTACGAAGAATCTCCAGGAGCAGTTGTTTTTCAAGGACGTACCGTTTGTAATGAAGCATGTCTTCCCGGCTCTAAAGGTCGCACTGCTCAAAGGGAGAGGGAATTTCGTGTGCCGTGCGAGGTTCTTGCGATACGTGGCGCAACCCGGCCTGGCGGGCATTGGCGACACGGGGACGCTTCGGGAGATCGTCAAGTGGTACAAACTGACCGGGCAATCCGGCGAGGGCGACCGTGCGGAACTCGAGAATCTGCCGGACGATGACCCGATCTGGCCCGAAATATGTTCGACCACCGAGACGTGTGCGGGGAAGAAATGTCCCCACAAGGACGAGTGTTTCGTTTCGAAGATGAGAGCCCGGGCCGGCGACGCGGATTTGATGATCGTGAACCATCATCTGCTCGCCTCGGACCTTTCGGTGAAGGAATCGGGCTACGGCGAGGTCATACCGCGCTACGAAGCACTCATCCTCGATGAAGCTCACGGCTTCGAGGACGCGGCTACGCAACATTTCGGCTTTCACTTGAGCCATTTCCGGATTGCCCGCCTGGTGCGGGACACGCGGCAGCAAGTCCGGGAAGCCGGTTTGGACGCGCTGAAGTTTCATACGGCGCTGACCGGGGCGGAGGATCACGGGAGGCGTCTGTTCTCGCAATTCAATGATATTGCAGGTCTCAGGGAACGAATCGGATCCATTGAACCGAGTGTTGCGGAATCACGTGATGCGCTGCACAAGACATTGGAATCACTGGCATCGATGCTCTCCAACGTGCCCGACGCATCTGAGGAGTTACGATTACTCGCACGGCGTGCCAATGATATCAGCTTGGAACTGAAAACCATACTTTGCGACGACTCGGACGGCCGGCACGGCGAATATGCATGCTGGGCAGAGCGCCGCGAGCATACCGTCATTCTCCACGCGTCGCCCGTGGAAGTCGGGGATAAGCTTCGGCAACTGCTCTATGAAAAGGTCCCGGCAATCGTATTCACCTCGGCGACTCTGTCGTCGGGAGGCAACTTCAACTATTTCAAATCCAGGCTTGGACTGGAGAAAGACCTGGAACCTTCCGAGACCATATTGGATTCGCCGTTCGACTATTCACGGCAAACCATGCTCTACATACCGCGGTCGTTGCCCGAACCCAATGCTCCCGGGTTCACGGACTCTCTCGTCCCGGTCCTGGAGCAGGTCCTCGTGAGGACCCGGGGAAGAGCCTTTGTGCTCTTCACATCGTATCGCAATATGGAGACGGTTTTCAGAAAGATGGAGGGACGTGTCCCGTTTCCTCTGCTCATCCAGGGCTCCAAGCCCAAGGGCAGGCTTCTCGATGAATTCCGCCGACGCAGCGGCTCGGTCCTTTTTGCCACCTCGTCCTTCTGGGAAGGGGTCGATGTGCAGGGTGAGGCGCTTTCCTGCGTGATGGTGGACCGTCTCCCCTTTGCTCCGCCGAACGATCCCATCGTTTCAGCCAGACTGGAAAAGCTGCGCAGAGAAGGCAAAGAGCACTTCTATTCGTTCCAGGTACCCATGGCCGTAATCGCGTTGAAGCAGGGATTGGGGAGGCTGATCCGGACACGCTCGGATCGGGGCATTCTATGCATTCTGGACCTCCGCATTCTCACAAAAAGTTACGGGAAGGTTTTCCGGGAGAGTCTCCATGGGAGTCCCCTCCGCCGAGATCCACAGGATATAGAGTCCTTCTTTTCAACATCCCCGGATTCCGCCGGTCCGGCCGCCAAGAATCGTGAATAGCTAAGTTTCTATGGCACAAATACGGTCACGGGTTTTTAGCGCTGAGATTGCTTTCCCGCGGTGCGCGGGACTGCGCTCCTCGCAATGACATCTCGTGGCTGCACGCGGTTTCGGTCACGGCACCATGCTGAACCATGTCATTGCGAGCCCGAGGCTTTGGGAGGGCGTGGCAATCTCAACCGCGAATCCCGCGTCCCGCGGGACGGTTCATCCCGCTGAAAGCGGGATGAACCACAGTCGCTACGAAGATGTGCGACCGTATTTACGCCATAGAGCACTAAGTCGGCTTGCCTAACAACTTCATATGAGCTAAACCTTTTCAGGCTTGGAAGTTTGAACCGTTGCGGAGTACTGACGGTGAAGCGCCCCGCATGGTCACGTCGTCGGGAGTCTTCCTGAAGGATCATGGAAACTGATTGAAATGATTAATAAAGAAGACCAGAGAGACGGGAAGGGAGCCGCCGGAAACCCGCTGAACGAATCCGCGGAAACCCCGGGGCTAGGCTATTCCGTCAGTGAGGAGGACGTGCATTTCGATGAGGTCCGTATATGCGTCTCCGGGACCGTATCCATCGATAACGCCGAATACCTGCGCCGTGATCTCGTCCGTGCCGTTGAGTCGCAACCGATGAAGAATGTCGTGATCGATTTGGGAAGCGTGGATTACTTCGACACTTCCGGTGAGGCAATCTTGCAGGACATCTTCCAGACCACCGATGATCTCCACACACGCCTGAAACTCATAAACGTTCCCGAGAGGATACGGAGCATCCACGATCTCGTGGAGCTGGACCGACGCATTGAGAAGGGAATTCTGCAACCGCGGCCGGAACCCAACCCGGTCGTTCAGATCGGCGAGGGCGTCGTCCAACTATACCGGAACGCGGTGGACATATTGACTTTCATCGGGGCCTCGGTTGAAGCGCTGATTCACGACACTGCAAAGCCGGGAAAGCTCCGATGGGACCGGTTGTGGAAGCTCATAGACAAAGCAGGCTCCGATGCGGTTCCTATCGTTACCATGCTCAGCTTCCTGATGGGGTGCATTCTCGCGTTTCAAGCTGCTGTTCAGCTTCGCAAATTCGGAGCCAACATATTCGTTGCAGACCTGGTCAGCGTATCCATCTGCCTGGAGATGGGGCCCCTCTTGACGGCTCTCATAGTCGCGGGCCGTTCCGGAGCGGCATATGCCGCTCACATCGGTACCATGCAGGTCAACGAGGAAGTGGATGCCCTTAGAGTAATGGGAATAGATCCCATCCGGTACCTGGTATCGCCCCGGATTCTTGCAACGGCCCTTGCACTCCCGTGTCTCACCTTGATGGCCGACCTGGCCGGAGTGGCCGGCGGCTGCCTCGTTGCGGCTTTCTCACTGGACATCACGCCGACGGGATATTTCAACCAGGTGCATAAGGTTCTTGAATTCTCGGATGTGATGAAAGGTCTGACGAAGAGCTTTGTTTTTGGGATTGAAATAGCCATGATCGGGTGCTTACGCGGAATCCAGGTGAGAGGAGGAGCGGAAGGCGTCGGATCCGCTACGACATCTGCTGTAGTCACGTGTATCTTTATCCTTACCGTGACGGATGCGATGTTCGCAGTGTTATTCTACTACGGCCCTTCCTTCTGACGGGCCGTGGAAAATTCGGGTCGCGATGAGCGAGGATTCACAATCGAACAATCTTCCGGATTCACCGATGATATCGGTACGGAATCTGACCGTGGGTTACGATACCACGATCGTGTTACAGGACGTCTCCTTCAATGTGCGTCAAGGTGAGGTACTCGCCATACTGGGGCGTTCCGGCTGCGGCAAAAGCACGCTCTTCAAGGCCATGATAGGGCTTATCGAACCGGTCGGCGGCGAGGTTTACATAGACGGTGAAAAGGTGATGCCGGTTCTTGCCGGTGCGTCGGAGAAGCTCCTGAGGAAAATCGGCGTGCTGTTCCAATCCGGAGCCCTGTTCAGTTCCATGACCTTGGCGGAGAACGTGGCTCTTCCCCTGAGGTTGTTCACCACCCTCGCGGAGCGGATCATAGAACGATTGGTGCTGCTCAAGCTGGCCGAAGTCGGCTTGGTAGGGAAGGAACGTTTGCTTCCCTCCGAGTTGAGCGGAGGAATGCAAAAACGGGCGGCCCTTGCGAGAGCGATGGCGTTGGATCCGAAAATCCTCTTCTTCGACGAGCCGTCGGCCGGATTGGATCCGGTGACCAGCGCGGAGATCGACCAGACGATTCTCAGGATCAATTCGACTCTGGGAACGACCATCGTCATAGTCACCCATGAATTGGAGAGCATCCTCACGGTTGCCGACAGGGCCATAATGTTGGATAAGGATGAGAAGAACATCGTTGCCGAGGGACGGCCTTGGGACTTGAAGGAGAATGCACGGGATCCGCGTGTGGCGGATTTTTTCAATCGTTCGCCCGCACTTAACCGAAGGGCCGTGAAAAGCCGAGGAGAGGGAGATGTCAAGCCAGGCACGGAAGTTTAAGATAGGTCTGTTCGTGGTGGTAAGTCTGTCGCTGGCAATTGGCATTACCATCTGGTTGGGGGCATCCCGCTACCTGGAGGTTTCCCAGACCGCTGTGGCCTTTTTCAGCGAGAGCGTGCAAGGCCTGGAGGCCGACAGCCCAATCAAATTCAGGGGGGTGCCGGTGGGGAGAATCAAGAGCATCCGTTTGGCGCCCGACGGGAGATTGATCGAGGTAGTGCTCAGCCTGCACAAGAGCTTCACAATCAAGGAGGGGTTGGGAATAAAGATAAACCTCCTCGGATTGACAGGTCTAAAGTACCTCGAAATGGATACCTTCAAACCCGATCAGATGAAAGAGCCCATTCAGTTTTCCTTTAAGCCCAGATATCCGGTTATCCCCACCTACCCCTCGGACATCCGGGAAATCGGCAATGCTTTGGACAATGTATTTCAAAAGGTGAAGGACGTCGATGTGGCGAACATCTCCCATCATCTTCTCCGGGTTACGGTAAAACTGGACAAGATTCTGTCGGATCCGGGATTCGACACCATCGGGGCGGACCTTGCGGTCACCGTTTCAGAGATGAAAGACACGGCAAGGAAGTTGAATCAGGAGATCACGCGCGTTCAACGGACCAAAGCAATAACGCGCAACTTGGAAACGACTGCGGATCTATTGGCCGAAAGCACCGAGACCGTGAGGAGCGCCAACAAACTGATCAGTAGAACGGATAACAACATAAACCGATTAAGCCGTAAGCTCGATATCAGCGCGGAGAATATCGTGGACCTCACCAGACAATGGAAGAAGAATCCGTTTAAGGCGTTCTTTTGGGGCAGCGAGACGGAAAAGAAACGTTTGGAGTAACAGGTCCTCTGAACGCAGACTCTTGAAACGAGAACATGGGACGAATCGGATACGGAGAAACCCCGTTTGCAGCTGAGGGTAACCGGACTCTCAACGGTAATCTGCCGCCCGCCTCACGCTTATTGCCGACCCTTTTTCGTTCGGTGTTTGGGCCGGCTGTTCTGTCTGTTCTCTGTCTTCTCTCCGGATGCGCCATATGGACGGAAAACGTGGTCAGCCGGCACATCATAGACTATCCGACCCCCAAGAGACATTCTGAATCGCCGATACCGGACACGATCATGGTTTACCGGTTTCTGTTGGCCGATACCGTGGACACTCGCCATTTGATTGTGACCTCTACCGACGAGGAGGACCGGAAGGTCACGATGCAACAGTGGGAGTCCGATCCATCCGACATGGTGACGGAACTTGTTCAGCGGGACCTTGAAGCATCCCGTCTGTTCAAGAAGACTGTCGACCAATGGAGCAGTGCCGGTTACAGGTACGCTCTGGAAGGAACGATCAAGAAGCTGGAAGGCGTCGTGAAGAACGGCAAGGCCTCTGCCGTCCTGAACGTGGATGCCGCGTTGATCGACTTCGAATCACCCCTGGGCGCACGAAAGAACATTCTGGCGAAGAATTATGTCATCGAGGTGCCCAGCGAGGACCCCAAGCCGGTTTCCATCTTCCGTGCAGTCAATATGGCAGTGCGCAAGCTGTCCGAACAGATAAGGACCGACATTGCCGCGGCCCTGATGCAGGAAGCTCACGGCAACGACGGTTTCGAAAAGCCCTACACGGTGGACGACCGTCGTGCTTCCTTGTTACCTTGTAGATGCGGAATGGCCGGCATGGTGCGTAACGAGGAAAAAGCGGAAAAGAGTTGCTCTTTTCAGTCTCCGTTGGTAGTTTTTTGTGAAAGTGATTTCCCGGGGAACCTCTTTGCACGGAACACGCTCGGTAGGGCTGCATCAGGAGAGTCCCGGAATATCGAGACCGGCTTGGTTTCCGTTGAGAGTCTTTTGTCGCTGTTTGCTTCGAGGGGTCGGCGTTCATCCGACGGGTTGGAACTCCTACCATCCGCACACCGACACGGTTGAGGAACATGGACACGCTTATGGACAATCCCCGGAAGCGCGGGGTTGAGGCAAATCATGAAGAAAATCTTATTGGTAGACGATGAACGGCACATAAGGGAGCTTTACAGAAGCGATCTCGAGGATGAAGGGTTTTCGGTGGCTCTTGCAGGGTCGGGTAAGGAGGCGTTGTCCGAGGTGGAAGCCAATCCACCGGATCTCGTCGTATTAGACATTCAAATGCCGGGAATGGACGGCATCGAAACTCTGGAAAAAATCCTGGGGCAGGACAGAGGTATCCCCATCATTTTGAACACGGCCTACAGCCACTATAAAGAGGACTTCACAACCTGGGGAGCGGACGCCTATGTGGTGAAATCATCCGACACGTCCAAACTCATAAGAGAGATCAAGAGGTTGCTGGGAGAATGAGCCTTCGGGAAAAAATGAAGAATACTCTTTGCATACTGATGGCAGGAGGCAAGGGTGAGCGCTTGTATCCGCTGACCAAGCACATTGCGAAACCCTCCGTCAGGTTTGGCGGCATCTACCGCATAATCGACTTCACGCTCTCCAACTGTCTCAACTCGGATATTCGAAGGATCTACGTGCTGACTCAATACCGGTCGGTGTCCCTTGACCGGCATATCCGACTGGGCTGGAGTATCTTCAGCCATGAGCTGGACGAGTTCGTCGAGTGCATTCCGCCTCAACAACGCAACGTGGATCGCTGGTATCGGGGGACGGCCGACAGTATCTATCAGAACATCTATCTGCTTCAAAGCGAGCGGCCCGAGCGCGTTCTGATCCTCTCCGGGGACCACGTGTACAAGATGAACTATAACGACATGCTGGCCTACCACATCGAGAAGAACGCCGAATTGACCGTGGCCGGTGTGGAAGTGCCGCGTGCCGAAGCGACCGCGTTCGGGGTCATCGGATGCGACGACGATTACCGCATTACCAACTGGGACGAGAAGCCTTCAGAGCCTAAGACCGTGCCGGGGAAACCCGATACGTCGTTTGTATCCATGGGGGTGTACATTTTCAACACCGACGTCCTGGTGAAGAAGGTTATCGAAGATGCCAAGGACTTGGGATCCGAGAATGATTTCGGTAAGAACGTGGTCCCCAAGATGGTTGAATCCAATCGGGTGTACGTTCACGGTTTTACCGAGCCGCTGAACCCCGCAAGCCGTTACTGGAGGGACATAGGAACCCTCGACGCCTATTGGGAAGCCAATATGGACTTGTGTTCGGACGAACCCCAGTGCAATCTTTCCGACAAGAAATGGCCGATCCGAACCTTTCAGGAACAAGTCCCGCCCGCAAGGATTGTACGGCCGCAGCTTACGGATACCGGCGGTCAGGACCATATCAGAGTGGCCAATTCCATTCTCTCGGGTGGAAGCGTGATTTCCGGTGCACATGTGGAGCGTTCCGTACTCTCACACGATGTCCGGGTAAATCAGGGCGCAGCGGTTTCCGAGAGCGTAATCCTGGATGGGGTTACGATCGGGCACGGTGCAAAAATCAAGAAGGCCATCATCGATGAACTCGTCGCCATTCCTCCCGGATGTACCATTGGCTACGATGCGGAGTCCGACAGGAGCCGCTTCACCATCTCTCCCGGCGGAGTGGCGATAGTCCCGACAGGAATCAGGCTGGAATGATGACCGCAGGTCTTCCTTGATCGGGGACCTATTTTCTTGGAGGAGCGTATCATGCCCGATGTGTTGGTTCGAGGGCGACGGATCGCTTATGCGGTAAAGCCCTTGGAGTTCGACGGATCCGACCCCGCGGTCGTGTTCATCCACGGTTCAGGGGGGGATCGGGAAGACTGGCGGGCTCAACTGGACGGACTTTCGCCCGCACTGACCGCAATCGCTCTTGAATTACCGGGTCACGGCAAGTCCGAACCTCCCGGTGAAACCTCGGTGGAGGCGTACACCGGCTGGGTCGTGGATTTCATCGAAGCACTGGGCCTACAACGCACGGCATTGGTGGGCTGCTCACTCGGCAGCGCCGTCACTCAACTGGCCGCGCTGTCCCCGCGGCCATGGTTAAAGGCCATAGGTCTGGCGGGCGCCGGCGCACGTCTGAGAGTCCTTCCTCTATTACTCCAAGGACTCATCGAGGAACCGGAGTCCACTCTGAACGCGATCCGGGAATTTTGCCTCTCGCCGTCGGCTCCCCATTTCATGCGGCAGGGAATGAAGGAGAAACTCGCTACAGTCCCGGCGGATCTGTTTCACAAGGATTTCTCCGCATGCAACGGATTCGATGTCATGAAACACGTTCACGAAATCCACCTGCCCACTTGCATTATTGTGGGAGCGGACGACAAGCTCACTCCGGTGAAATACTCGCAGTTTCTCCATGACAAGATTTCCGGGTCACTGCTTCACGTGATTCCCGGGGCCGGGCATTTGGTTATGATCGAGAAACCGCGTGATTTCAACCGGTGCTTGGCGGAGTTCTTCCGGGATATCGGCCTTACCACCTGTTTCTCCTAGTGTTCTATGGCATGAATACGGTGACACATTGCAGTAACCCGTCCGTGTCTTGGTAGCGTCCCGGCGTCCCTGCCGGGCGAGAGATGGTACCTTGTTTCTACTAAAGAATACCGGCACGGAGGCCGGCGCTACCAAAACAGGGATAATTGCCACAAATGTGACACCGTACTTTTGCCGCGGGGCACTTAGGAATCTAGCCGAGGGATTAATCCCCCGGAAGAACGGGATGAAGCGAACAGAATTTCCGTCCCCAAGGGATGGCGCACGTGGACGCATTCACAATGGAGAGCATCCCGGTGTCCCTTCAGGACGTTATGAATGAACCCAAGTCCAAGCCGACCAACAGGCTTAAGGCAACGCCCATGGGCGTAGGCCGGGAACCGGTCTTCTTCTCCCGGAACCCGGTCTGCGCCTTCAGCCGGTAATACATCAGAGACCGAAATCCTTGCTGATGATCTCAAAGCAGTTCAGTGACGATCCTCTCCCGGTACCGACTCCATTGTGACAGGCGGAGGAGCACAGGTAGAAGTTGTCGATGGGGGTTTTGTAGTTGGCGAGCTCGGGGGTCGGCCGGAACCGA
>JAZDHD010000006.1:0-25517 GCA_043806215.1 Pseudomonadota bacterium
AAGTGCTCGGTTTCCCAAATACGGTCGCACAAGCTGATCCCCGGAAGATGACGGGCAGGGACGCCCGTCCCACGGTGTACGACCGGCTTGGTCTCTGTTCTTCGTAGCCCGGGCCTCCGTGCCCGGATTCTCTTTTTTGCCGGCACCCGAGCCGTCAGCGAGACGAAAATGTGCGACCGTACTTTTGCCATGGGGCACTAAGGAATGAGCTTGGCGGCCTGTTCACGGCAGCCCTCGCCGGCGGAGGTCGAGTGTGAATATTTGAGGAACATCGAGGGTTGCCAAAACGTCCGAGCATGACCAAAGTGAGAGGTACAAACGCGGACAATACTATTCGAAGGAGGTCGAAATGGCCAGACTTCTCCATATCAAGGCATCCCCCCGTGGAGACCGGTCCTATTCCGGTGCCGCGGCAGAGGCTTTCGTAAGCGCATATAAGGAGCAACATCCGGGCGACGAAATCGTCACGCTGGATCTCTTCAAAGCGGAATTGCCGGCCTTCGACGGGCTCGCCGTGGAAGCCAAATACGTCATCCTTCACGGCAAGAAACATACCCCGGAACACCGGCAGGCTTGGCTGGCGGTTGAAAATCTTATCGCAGAGTTCACATCCGCGGACAAGTACGTCCTGTCGACTCCCATGTGGAACTTCGGGATTCCGTACAAGCTGAAACACTATCTGGACATCATCGTACAGCCAGGCTACACGTTCTCCTTCTCTCCGGACGAGGGCTACAAAGGGCTGGTTCTCGGCAAACCGGTGGTGGTGTTCTATGCCAGGGGCGGCGAATACCCCCCTGGAACCGACTACGAGGCGTATGACCTTCAGACGAAGTACCTGGATCTCATACTGAGGTTCATCGGTTTCACCGACATCCGGCCGTTTATCGTGGAACCCACGCTGATGAACCCGACCTTGGCGGGGCAACGGAGAGATGAGTTGATCGGCCGGGCAGGCCGCCTGGCCGAGGAATTCTGATTCGGGGTCCGGGACGCTGTTGAAGCCTGCCTCTTTGGTAGCGCCGGCCTCCCCGCGTTCCGCGGGGTATTCTTTTTCTCGTTCCCAGGCTCCGCCTGGTAACGCCTATCCCCCGGGCTCCGCCCGGTCTCAGTGGGACCGGCATCCTGCCGGTCGTCTTCGGGCTGCTGCGATTCTCGCCCGGCAGCGACGCCGGCGCGTGTTTACGGAATGCGTGACCGTCTTTGTCTGAAAATACCCCCTCCCGTCGTTCCCAGGCTCCTGCCTGGGAATGACTATCCGCCGGGCTCTGCCAGGTCTTCGGGCCGGAACACCGAGGAATTTTCATGGTCTGTTGTGATCGCCCCATCATGGAGGTTTACGACAATGAGCACCAGGTGTTCTGTGACGTAAATACGGTCGCACATTTTCCTCGCGCTGCCGGCTCGGGTGCCGGCAAGAACAAAATCCGGGCACGGAGGCCCGGGCTACGAAGGACTGTCATGAAGCCTTAGACCTGTTTCGTGGGGTCCCGCGGAACGCGGGATGCCCGTCATCTTCAAGGGCGGGCGTCCGCCCGCCGTCTCCCCGGCGAAGGCCGGGGTCCAGGAAGAAGAGACTGGTTCCCGGCCTACGCCGGGAAGACGGTTCAGCTTGCGTGACCGTATTTTCGACAATGATCACTAAGCGACCCACTCATGATCATGAGTGGGTTTTCCTTTTTGGGGTCTGATCCCGGTGTCGGCACTTCCCCGCGAAGAATTGAAAGAGCTTCATTTTTTTGATTATCGTAGACTTCAGACCAAGAAAAGTACTTGACAAAGTAGTCCCTCGACGGTATTGAATGGTATTCAGTAACGGATAGTAACTCGTGAAACCAACTATCAAGTAATCTGCCGCCATGGGAGGCGGCATCGACAGCCCCCATGAAGACGCCGTTTTCGAGGATCCGGCATCTCCGGAGTCGCGGAAACGCCGGATCAGCCCGATTACGCGCCCGGCGGGCAAATCGGGATGTGGCCGTCGGGTCATGAAGGCGATGTCGTTCCGCTATGGGACGGAATTCTTCGAACACGGGGCCGGCTCCTTTTCTGCGGTGCCCATTCAAGCCGATAAAGAATCCGGCAGCCTCGTTCCGTCTTCTTCTTCGGACGCACCGGCACGCGGACATGCGAGGCTGCTCAAGGCAAATTACCGCTATTTGATGACCCAAAAGCGATTCAACTGCCGATCCTATCCGGAAACGGCATTCCGGCCGTGGCGGAAACCCGATGATCGAGAAAGGTGACTCCTATGCATAATCCTGAAGCAAAGTGGATCGCGACGGATTGTTCGATCTGTTATCACAGTTGCGGAACAAAGGTCTTGGTCGACAACGGTCGGATAACCGAGGTCCAAGGGCTCGAAGAGCATCCGATCAACCGAGGGAAGCTCTGCCCCAAGGGCGAAAGCGCCGTCGATTTTGTGTATCACCCCGATCGCATCAAATACCCCCTGAAAAAAGTGAACGGAAAATGGGAGAGAGTTTCGTGGGATGATGCGCTCTCGGAGATTGCCGACAAGCTCCTGAAACTGAAAGAACAGTTTGGACCCGAATGCTTTGCCGCCTTTGCCGGATCGGTGGGGGTGGAAAACTTCGAGATGGTCCAGTTGGCTCAACGGTTCAAGGGGGCATTCGGAAGCCCGAACTTCATCTCGGTGGAGGGGATCTGTTATCGGCTGCGTATCCGGTCAAGGCAGATCACGTTTGGAAAATATCCCGTGGAGGAGATGGACACGCCGCTCTATATCCTGTGGGGCCACAATCCGGATGCATCCGATTTTCCTCTCAGTCGGGCCATGGAGAGGAATCTGGAAAAGGGATCCAAGCTCGTGGTCATCGATCCCAAGAGGATCCGTTTCGCGCAAAAGGCGGACATGTATCTGCCGGTCCGGCCGGGGACGGACGGTGCCCTCGCTCTTGCTATGATGCACGTCATTATCAAGGAAGACCTGTACGACAAGGCCTTTGTGGACCGCTGGACGTATGGGTTCGATAAGCTGGTTCCCCACGTGGAACCCTACACGCCCGAATGGGCGGAGAACATTACATGGGTGCCGGCCGACGATATCCGGAAACTCGCTCGGCTCTTTGCACAGGCGGAAAGTGCGAGCATCTTCCAGGGGACGAGCACCCAGGATCAGACGGCGAACGGGACGCAAAACAGCCGGGCTTTTTCCATCCTTCAAACAATTACCGGTAATGTGAACAACCCGGGAGGATGGGTGGTCAGCCCGCGGCTCAGTCTTACGGGAATCGGGCTACCCTCGGACAAGACCCCCATCGGAGTCGAAGATTATCCGCTGTTCTACGAGATCTGGGGGAGGAAGAGCCCTTACGGTCAGGTAATGTCTTTCCCGGACAGCGTGCCCGATCCGATCAGGGCATTGGTCGTAACCGGAGGAAATCCCTTGATCACCCTCCCGGATTCCCAGGCCTTCCGTGAGGCGTTCAGGAAGCTGGATCTGCTTGTCGTTCATGAACTCTACATGACGGAGACGGCGGAAGAGGCTCATTTCGTGCTTCCCGCGTGCACGTATCTCGAAAAGAACGGCCTGGCGTACAGTTATAACGTGTGTCACGGCGTGCCCTATCTGATGCTGAAGAAAAAGGTAATTGAACCGCTGTATGAAAGCTGTTCCGAGTTCACCCTGTGGACGGAGTTGGCCAAGAAGATGGGCATGGAAGAGACGTTTCCCTGGAAGACCGACGAGGATCTGGTCCGGCTGGAACTCGGGCCCTCGGGCCTGGACTTCGACGAATTGAAGGGGGTTAAGGCCAATGGGGATTTCTACATGCAGAAGCAGTACGGCATGGAGGCATACGAAACAAAGGGCTTCTCCACACCTTCCAAGCTGATCGAGATCTATTCCGATACCTTGGAGAAGGCCGGATTCGATCCGCTCCCGACGTACAAGGAGCCTGACCAGAGTCCTCTCGCCGATCCGGATCTGTTCAAGGAGTATCCCCTTGTTCTCACCACGGGAGCCCGCATTCTCTATTTTAGCGGCGGGCAGCACAGAAACATCCCGTACTTGAGGGAGCAATGCCCGGACCCGCTGGCCGACGTACACCCGGACACTGCGGCGCAATTCGGAATCCGTCACGGAGATTGGATCATCGTTGAATCAACCCGCGGGCACGTAAAGGTGAAGGCGAACGTCACCGAGGACATGAGGGAAGGAGTTGTCGGTATTCCGTTCGGCTGGCCGGGAGAGGCTAATGTCAACCGGCTCACGGACATACGGCTCCGCGAACCCATCATGGGTTATCCTCAGATGAAATCGCAGTTGTGCCGCATCAGTAAGGCATGACGCCGGCTTGAACCACGTTCGGCGCCGTTGGATCGGTTCACGGGGATTCCATGGCCGGTGAACCGTTCCCAATCGCTCTTGCCGGTCGTCTCGACGAAGGCACCGAAAGGCCGTGTAGTGGGTGAAAACTGAATACCGTTCAAATCCTTCGGTTAGATCACCATGGAGTCGGGGATATGAATGCTTGACACCCGAGATGCCGGGGCTAATATGAATGGACTTCAACCCGGCGGGTTCCCATGTCAAAAAAAGCCATTACAAGACAGAAGATCATTCAGGCCGCCATCGAGGTTTTCGGAAAGAACGGCTTTCAAAACTCCGGCATTTCGGAAATCGCGAGAAAAGCGGATGTGGCGGACGGCACGATTTACCAGTATTTCAAGAACAAGGAAGATCTCTTCTTTGCCATCCCGGCCGAAAAGACAAAAGAATTCTGCCTGGAACTGGAACTCCACCTGCAAGGGATTACGGGATCGGTCAACAAAATGAGGAAGTTTATCTGGTACTACCTTTATTTTTTTCAGGAGAATCCCGAGTACGCCAGAACCCTCATGCTTGAAATGCGGGTAAGCAAGGGCTTCACCAAGTCAAGAACGTACAGTTCCTTGAGAGAGTTTACCACCAAAGCGCTGGACATCATCAAGGAGGGACAGGAAGAAGGCGCCATCAGAAAGGATGTAAATGTCTACCTTATCCGGGAACTATTACTGGGAATTCTGGAACATATGGTGACCCGGTGGCTCGTCAGAGGCGAAGACTATGATTTAATGCAATATTATCGAGAAGCCACCGAGCTGGTAATCCATGGAATCGCCGATCCCGGATAATTGCTGAAGTCGCATGATATCGAAAGGTTAAGCAGCATGAGCGTTTCCGAATCAAAGTGGGTCGCAACGGACTGTACGATTTGCTATCACAGTTGCGGGATGAACGTTTTGGTCGAGGACGGCCGGATAACCAAGGTTGAGGGATTGAGGGAACATCCGCTCAACAAGGGTCGGCTTTGTCCGAAGGGTGAAAGGGCCGTCGATCTGGTCTATCACCCCGACCGCCTGAAATATCCGCAGAAGAGGGTCGACGGCCGATGGGAGAGGGTCAGCTGGGATGACGCGCTTTCGGAGATTGCAGAGAAGCTGCAAAGACTGAAGAATGAGTTCGGACCGGAAGTTCTGAGCATCTTTTCGGGGTCGATTGGAGTGGAAAACCTCGAAATGATGGAAATGGCTCAGCGTTTCAAGGGAGCTTTCGGAACCCCCAATTTCATTTCAGTGGAGGGGATCTGTTACCGGATGCGCATCCGGTCGAGACAGATCACGTTCGGCAAATATCCCGTGGAGGAGATGGACACGAAGCTCTATGTCCTCTGGGGCCATAATCCCGAGCATTCGGATTTTCCTCTGCAACTTGCCATAGAAGAGAATCTCGCGAAGGGTTCCAAGCTCGTGGTGATCGATCCCAAAAAGATTTCTCTTGCCGACCGGGCGGAACTGTATCTGCCGATCAGGCCCGGGACGGACGGCGCCCTTGCCCTTGCCCTGATTCACGTGATCGTCAAGGAAAATCTCTACGACAAGGATTTTGTGGACAGGTGGACCTACGGATTCGAAAAATTGGTCCCTCATGTGGAACCCTATACGCCTGAATGGGCGGAGCACATCACCTGGGTTCCCGCCGCAGATATAGTGAAACTCGCCCGGCTCTTTGCTCGAGCCGAGAGTGCAAGTATCTTTCAAGGCACGAATACCCAGGACCAGACCGCAAACGGAACGCAAAACAGCCGGGCATTTTCCATCCTTCAAACCATCACGGGCAATATCAACAATCCCGGCGGGTGGGTTGTGAGTCCGAGACTCAGGCTCGCAAGCGTTGCACTTCCTTCGGAAGGAACGCCCATCGGCGCGGAAGAGTATCCGCTCTTTTACGAAGTTTGGGGGAGGAAGAGCCCATATGGACAGGTGATGTGTTTCACCGACAGCGTCCCGGACCCCGTGAAGGCGTTGATTGTGACCGGAGGAAATCCCGTAATCAGCATGCCCGACACGAACGCCTTTCGTGAGGCGTTCAAGAAGCTGGATCTGTTGGTGGTGCATGACCTGTTCATGACGGAGACCGCGGAATTGGCCCATTTTGTCCTTCCCGCCTGCACCCATCTGGAAAAGAACGGACTTGCCTACAGCTACAACGTGTGCCACGGGATGCCGTATCTCATGCTGCGGAAGAAAGCCGTCGAGCCTCTGCACGAGAGCTGGTCCGAGGTGACTTTCTGGACGGAACTGGCGAAAAAAATGGGTATGGAAGAGCTTTTTCCATGGAAGACGGATGAAGACGTCGTCCGGGAGGAGATGCGGCCGTCGGGTCTGAGCTACACGGATTTGAAGGAAGAGAGGGTCGCAGGGGCCTTCTATATGGACAAGCAATACGGAATGGATGGGTACGAGGTGAGAGGATTCACCACACCGGCCAAGTTGATCGAAATCTACTCCGAGACTATGGAGAAAGCGGGGTTTGATCCACTCCCAACCTATTTGGAGCCCGAACAGAGCCCGCTTGGGAATTCGGAAATGGCCGCGAGGTATCCCCTTATTCTCACGACGGGCGCCCGCAACATGTACTATACCCACGGCCAACATAGGAATGTCCGGGCCTTGAGAGAGCAGAGCCCGGAGCCTTTTGCAGAAATTCATCCACGGACCGCGGCGCGATTTGACATCGAGGATGGAGATTGGACACTTGTTGAATCGAACCGGGGACAAATCAAGATAAAGGCGCATGTGACGGATGACATGAGAGAAGAAGTGGTCGGCATCCCTCACGGTTGGCCGGGAGAGGCCAATGTGAACCGCCTCACCGACGTGCATTGCCGCGAACCGATTATGGGGTATCCGCAGATGAAATCTCAGCTCTGCTCAATCAGGAAGACTCAATAGAGTTCCCCCGCGGAAGTGTGCGGCGACATTTTGACGGAAACGGTCCGTGTTTTGGCAGCGCCGGCTTACCCGCGTTCCGCGGGGTCTCTTCTCTCTCGAACGCCGGGAAGCGCCGGCCCGCTGCCGGGCTTTTCCGGGAATATGTCTCGGCATCCGTGCCACAGCGTAACACGTTGATGGAAAAGGATTAGGAATGGTTTTATCGGAACGTTTCCGGCTTAATGGCGGAAAGGCAATAGTTACCGGGAGCAGCAAGGGTTTAGGCCGGGAAATCGCCGTTTGCCTTGCCGAACAGGGCGTGTCGTTGATTCTTGCGGATGTCGTTTCCTCACAGGAGACCGCGGCACTCGTCGAAGCAACCGGATCCCGCTGCATCCCGATACAAGTGGACGTATCGGATGAAACGGCCGTAAGGGACATGGTGAAGACAGCCGTATCCGAATTCGGGAACATAGACATTTTGATCAATAACGCGGGAATAACGCAATCCGGTGCCGCCCGGACCGCGGACGCTCCGGTTGAGGAATGGGACAGAGTGATCCGGGTCAACCTCAGAGGTACGTTCCTTTGCAGCAGGTATGTCGGCAAGGAGATGATTACTGCCGGGGGCGGTACCATTATCAATATAGCCTCCACCGCGGGATTCACCGGCGTAGCGAGAGCACCGGCCTACTCGGCCTCCAAGGCGGGGGTCATTGCGCTGACCAAGAGTCTGGCGCTCGAGTGGGCAAAATACAACATCCGGGTCAATGCCGTCGCCCCGCATTATCTCGACACCGAGATGACCCAAGGACTGAAGTCGCATGACAAGGTATACGAACGCATTGTGGGCCAAATACCGTTGAAACGGTTTGCCGAGCCCCAAGAGATTCTCGGAGCCGTACTGCTCTTGGCATCTCACGCTTCGAGCTATATGACCGGATCGGTCGTCGTAGTGGACGGGGGCTTTTTGGCCCAATGAACCCGCTGGGCCTCTTGGATTAAGGCATGGCGGCCCGCTGGGGAGATTCCACCCGAACCCGGAGGGTTCCGGCAAAGGAACTTATTTTTTCGATTTAGAGGTAATGCCGTCCGGATGATCCTTAGTCCGCCATGGACATCTCCACGGCAAGTACCCTTTATGTGTGCTGATACAGTGTTGGAACCGTTACCTGCAATGCCATGACTCGGCAAGAAGGCCGGCAAGCATGGATGAGCCGATCCCGGGCTCCATCGGGCCGGGGTCGCATGCCGTCGAGGCGCCTTCTCGAGCGCCGACGGACGGAGTGCCGTTTGAGGCACGCCACGGAGAGACGTAGGGTCTCGCGTCCCGTGCCTTGCCCGGCAAAGGAAAACTCCGGTCCGTGCTGCCTGAAGGGCCGCGGATTCGAAAGGGAGTAGTGCGCTTCAGTCCGTTGCCGTTTCGTGGAGACCCGCGGCGTATGCTGGGAAGGAGTCTTTCCTTCCCGGACAATCCCAATATCGCTCACTCCGGGTTCTTGGGAGTGAGACAAGGCTTTGGACGGCCTGCCGAGAGACGGAGGCCGCAAAGTCAATTCCACACGGAGGGTACTATCATGAAGTACATCAGTGTCTTCGTCGGCTGTTTGATTTTCGCCGCAGCGCTTTGTCCAGGTCAAGGCGCGGCCGGCGACGGTCCGATCATCATCGGGAATATGGCCGACTTTACCGGAACCTACGCCGCCATGTCCAAGATGCAAAAGGATGCGGTCGACATGGCGGTGAAGGAAATCAACGAAAAGGGGGGCCTGCTTGGCCGCAAGGTAAAGGTGATTCACGAGGATACCGAAACCAGCCCCTCCATCGCCACCCGTAAGATGGAGCGCCTCATTCTGGAGGAGAAAGCGGACATCCTGGTCGCACCCGTATCTTCCGCTTCGACGCTTGCCATCATGCCGATTGCCAAGCGGTACAACAAATTGTTGCTGGTTCCCATGTCGCAATCCGTGAAAGTCACGGGCGAAAACAAGAACAAACAGACGTTTCGAGTGTGCGCCAATCCCTCGATCACGTCCAAAGCCCTGGTCACGTGGATGACGGAAAACCTCGGGAAAAAGTACTACCTGTTGACGGTAGACTATGCCTGGGGACGTTCCACGTCTGAAGAGTATCACAAACTTCTCAAGAAGATGGGCGCGGAAATCGTCGGGGAAACCTTCTTTCCGCTCAAGACCAAAGATTTTGCACCATACTTCGGCAAGATCAAGGCTGCAAAGCCCGACGTTCTCTTTATCACCGCCGGTGGCAATGATGCCGTTTCCGCGGTTACGCAGGCCAAACAATACGGCCTTACAAAGTTGATGAAGATATGCGGGGACGGGTCCCTCGTATCCTCCGATGTTCTCCCGGCAATGGCGGACGCGGCAAACGGCATCATCACGGCGGACTACTATTGCGAGACTCTGGACACCCCCGAACACAAAGCTTGGAAAGAGGCCTATATGAAATCCTCCGGCGCCAAGCCCAGCAAGTTTTCCGTCAGTTCCTACGAAGCGGTTATGTGGGCTGCCCAAGCCGTTAACAAGGCAGGGTCCCTCGACACGGACAAGATTATAGGGGCAATGGAAGGTTCCACGTATCACGGACCTCAAGGCGTGAAGACCATGGATCCGGAGGACCACCAAACTTCTCTCACGGTTTACATGATCCGGATCGACGACGGGATTCAGAAGATATTTTCAAAGACGAACTGAGGAATCATGATTCCCCCGGCGCCCGCTTGGAGGGCGCCGGGGATTCGGGACGGAGACTATCTTGACTGAATATCTCGTTTACATTCTACTGCCCCAGGTCCTCCACGGTCTCGTGTGGGGCATGGTGATTGCCTTCATCGCCTTAGGGTTGACAATCATCTTCGGGTTGATGGACATCGTGAATTTCGCCCACGGCGAGTTTTACATGCTTGGGGCGTTCTTCGGATATTCCATCAGCTTCGTAACTCACAATTTCTGGATCTCGCTGGCCTTGGCCGGCATTGCAGTGGGGCTCTTGGGAGTGCTGATCGAGCTGCTGATGCTCCGTCGCCTCTATGGCCGGGATCCGATCTTCCATCTCCTGTTGACCTTCGGGATTGGAATGATTTTCAGGGAAGCCGCGTTGTACGTGTGGAGCGGCGACACCAGACGGGTCGACCTCCCCGTGTCCTCGACAATAGAATTCCTCGGGATGACGTACCCGGTTTACAGACTCGCAATATTGGCCATCGGCGCCCTTGTCCTGATCGTGATCTGGTACATTCTTGCCAAGACGGCGAGCGGAGCCACCATCCGTGCAGCCTCTCAGGACAGGCAAATGTCCTGGGCGCTGGGGATTAATGTCCCGAGGGTCTACACTTTGGTCTTCGCAACAGGTGTCGCATTGGCCGGCTTTGCCGGGTTCCTTATGAGCCCGATCTACTTTGTATATCCGACAATGGGGATTGACGTCATCCTCCGTGCATTCGTCGTGGTCATCGTGGGCGGGATGGGAAGTCTGCTCGGGGCTTTGGTTGCGAGCATCATGATTGGAGAAATAGAATCTCTCGCCTCCCTCTGGATTTCCCCCACTTGGGCGGAAACACTGGTTTTCGTTGCGCTGATCATCACATTGATCGTCAAACCAAGTGGTCTTTTTGGGAAAGCGGAAAGATAGCGAGGTGGTCAATTTGGATTCCCGTTTCAAGAGCCTGCAAAACGTGTTTGTTCATGGAATCGTTCTTGGAGTGGTTTGTATTATACCATTCTGCATTCCTCCATTTTACCAGAAACTTGCCGTTGAAGCGATTTGTTTGGCCGTTTTCGCGATGAGTCTAGACCTGATCATGGGATACGCCGGTATGGCTTCCTTTGGACATGCAGCCTACTTTGGACTTGGCGGATACACATTGGGAAGCGTTCTGATGTTTTGGTGTCCCTCTATTTGGCCGGCCTTTCTTGCGGCCGGTCTTCTTTCCGGCGTCTTGGCTTTCCTGATCGGCGTCACCTCCATCCGGGCGAAAGGAATCTATTTCGCGATTTTGACCTTGGCGTTTGCGGAGGTGTTATACCGAGTCGTCTTTCACACATACGCCCTGGGGGGTTCCGATGGACTGGTGGGTATTCCGGTCCCGCCCCTGAATCTTATTCTTGTAAGAGTCGACTTGACGAATACACTCCATTTCTACTACGTAGCGGTAGCCTTTGCCTACATTTCGTACTTGGTTTGTTATCGATTGGTCGAATCGCCTTTCGGAAGAGTCCTCAGAGGCATTCGGGATAATGAAGACAGGGTGTCGTTCCTGGGATTCAACGTGAAGCAGTACAAGGTCATTGCCTTCGTCATCTCCGGAGTTCTTGCGGGGTGGAGCGGGGCACTCTTTTCTCTTTTCAAGACCTTCGCGGACACGGAGCAACTTAACTTCCTGCTTTCGGGAAAAGTCATTGTCATGGCCTTGATCGGAGGGATGGGAACCTTGTTGGGTCCAATGCTGGGAGCCGTTTTGCTGACCATCGTTGAAAGCGTTGCTTCTTCCTATTTTAAGGCACATTCGATCATCATTGGAACGATGTTTGTCCTGGTCGTCATCTTTTTGCCGGGAGGAATATTCGGACTCTTCTCGGACTTGCGGAACAGGAGATAGCCCTTGTTTTTTGAGATCAAGCACTTGGAAAAGGCATTCGGTGCTCTGGTGGCGGTCAGGGGCTTTTCCTTGGCCGTAGAGGACGGGGAACTCGTATCGGTGATCGGTCCGAACGGAGCCGGCAAGACGACATTGTTCAACTTGATAACCGGAGTGATCGCTCCGGACCGTGGAAGCGTCTTGTTCAGGGAACGGGATATTACCGGCATGCCGCCCCATAGGCTCTGCCGTCTGGGGCTGACGAGATCCTTTCAGATTACCAACATTTTTCAGGGATTGACGGTGCTGGAGAATATACGTCTTGCAAGCCAGGGACGAATGGGCGGGTTCCACTTTTTCTCATCGATCTCCCGCCTGGTCCGGCCGACGGAAGAGGCTGAAAGGATATTGAATCTCCTGGGTCTCTGGGACCTTCGCGATGAGATTGCGGGCAACCTTTCCCATGGCGACCAGCGATACCTCGAGATGGGAATCGCCTTGGCGGGCCGTCCGAAGATGCTTCTTCTCGACGAACCCACCGCGGGTATGACGCCTATGGAAACCCGCGCAACCATCGAGTTGGTCAACCGCCTGAAGGGAGAAATAGCGATACTCCTGATCGAACACGACATCGATCTCGTATTCGCGCTTTCCGACCGGATCGTTGTGATGAACTACGGAAGCGTACTGGCGGAAGGCCTTCCGGAAGAGGTGAAAGCCAATCAGGAGGCCCAGAAGGCCTATTTCGGGGAAGAAGTATGATGCTCGACGTCTTTGATTTACATACCTTCTACGGCAGAAGTCACATTCTCCAGGGAATCCGGATCAACGTGGACGAGAGAGAAATCGTCTCTCTACTGGGCCGGAACGGAGTGGGCAAGTCAACCACCCTGAAATCCATTATTGGGCTGACTCCTCCTCGGCAGGGTCGCGTGGTCTTCTGTGGGCGGGAGGTTCAAGGACGTCTCCCCCACGAGATTTCCCGGTTGGGAATCAGCTATGTGCCTGAGGACCGCAGGGTGTTTCCGCTCTTGACGGTGAAGGAGAATCTGATCCTGGGCCTGAAGAATGCGCGTCCCACGAGCGCGATCGAAAAGAATTCCACCCTGGAGAGGATTTATGAATACTTCCCCCTCCTCAAAATGCGCGGGCAACAAAGGGGCAGCACTCTTTCGGGAGGACAACAGCAGATGCTCACCATAGCCAGGGGGTTGATGGGGGATCCTCGGCTGATGCTCCTGGACGAGCCGTTCGAGGGACTGGCGCCGTTGGTTATAAAGGAACTGATGAACATTATCATGCTGCTCTGCAGAGAGGGCAAAATGGCCATCCTTCTGGTAGAGCAAAAGGCACGCTTGGCCCTACAGATGGCACAACGAGGATATGTCCTTGAAAAGGGAGTTGTCAGGTGTGAGGGAACCAGCGAGTTTCTCTTGAACAGCTGCGAGGTGAAGGAACGCTGTGGCCTGTAATATGAATGCGTACACAACAGCGGTGGAACGGGACGTTTTGGGGGCGGTAAGGCCATGCTGAAATCCTTCGCTCAACGTCCTAAAGTGTTTTACGGCTGGTACGTGACGGTTGCGGGCCTCTGTATAACCTCGACCGCCTTTGGGGTTCTCTACTCCTTCGGAGTCTTTTTCAAGGAATGGGTCTCGGAATGGTCCATGTCGCGGGGCTTCCTTTCGGGAGTCTTCTCACTGGCGTTCCTCTCTTATGGAATCGCTTCGTTTGGCATGGGACTCTTGAGCGACCGTTACGGCCCCCGCATTACGTTGACCATCGGCGGGCTTATTATGGGGACCGGGTGCATCCTTACGGCCGCAATTCACGACGGCGGGTTACTCTATATCACGTGGGGGATCATGGTGGGCATAGGCGTGGGCACATCATATGCGCCGACAGCGGCTCTGATTCCCCGGTGGTTCATAGAACGAAAAGGGGTCGCCATGGGCATCGTCGTTTCCGGGTTGGGACTCGGAACCGTGGCGTTTGCCCCCTTTTCGGGGCTTCTTATCAGCTCGCTCGATTGGCGCAATGCATCTCTCGTCCTCGGACTTATCATCTGGACGGTGTATTTGGGGGGCGCCATTGTCATCCGGCGGGATCCTCACGATCTGGGGCTTGAACCGCTGGGAGCCGTGCCGGCGGCTCCAGGCAACGTAAGGGACGGAGATGAAGAACGACCGGACCGTCCAGGAACGGCCTCGGTTCCCCGGTCCTTCAGTCTCACCGCCGCGATGCGGAGTGCTAAGCTCTGGTTGCTCTTCGCTATTCATGGATTTTGGGTTCTCGGCATGACCATACCGCTGGTACACTTGGTGCCCTACGCGACCGATCTTGGATTGACCACAAGCCGGGCCGCCTTATTGCAAGCCCTCCTGGGAGGCACGAGCGTTTTGGGCCGTGTTTTCTTGGGAGCCTTTACCGAACGCATGGGCCCCTGGGCCTCATTCATAACTCTGATATGGTTTCAGGCTCTTGCCATGCTATGGCTGATCCCGAGTCACTCCGAGTGGATGTTGTGGGTCTTTGCCGTTCTCTTCGGCTTTTCCTACGGAGGGCTGGCGTCCGTCTTCCCGTTGGTGACTGCGGATCTCTTTGGAGTCACGGCATTTGGGGCAATTTTCGGCTTGATTCTTCTGGGAGCCACCGTCGGTGGTACCATCGGCCCTGTGCTGGCCGGCTTCATCTTCGATTCCACGAAGCAGTATTGGGGCGGATTCCTGGCCGGCGCCCTTTCAATGGCCATTGGCGGAGCATTGTCCTTTCTGCTCTCAGGCGGGAATGTCACATGCGGAAGTTCACGGAGGCACCTGTAACCCCTCGGAAACACGATGGGGGAACCAACACCGGTAAACGGATACGCAGAACTCGATCGGGAGTTTCTCGGTAGGAAGGAAACGAAAGAACCATGACGAACCATGGGATAAACACAGTAGCGGTCATCGGCGCGGGAATTATGGGTTCTCAGATTGCCGAGGTCTTTTCCATGCAGGGCAAATGCGAGGTCCGCCTCGTGGATGTGAATGAAGAGGTCGTACAGGCCGGGATTCAGCTTGTCGGCGACAGATTGGACCGCTTCTTCGTGTCAAGAGGAAGGATATCGCCTGATGAAAAAAACGCAATTCTCAACAGGATCACGGGACATGTCGGCATAGAGAAAGCCGTCGAGGATGTAGATTTTGTCAGTGAGGCCGTGAAAGAGGATACGTCTCTCAAGAAGAGCATCTTCACGATTCTCGACAGGCACGCTCCGCCGCGTGCAGTTCTGGCATCGAACACTTCGTTCCAGAACATAACGGAAATAGCCTCAGTTACGAAACGCCGGGAACAAGTTGTGGGGATGCATTTCTTCAACCCGGTATCATTGATGAAATTAGTCGAGGTGGTCCGTGGTGCGCACACGTCCCCTGAGACGGTTGAGATATCGTGTGCGTTGGCACGCACCTTGGGCAAGGAACCTATTGTCTGTCGCGATTCAAGCTACGGATTCTTGGCCAATCGGGCTTACATGGGCATGGTGAACGAGGCCGTTCAGATGGTCTGGGAGCGGACGGCGTCTCCGGATGATATTGACCGGGCCATGAAGCTCGGAATGGGCTTGCCCGCGGGTCCTCTGGAGGTATGGGACTATGCAGGCGGATGGGCGCTCCTGATAGCTTCGGAAGAGGATTCCATGAGAGAACTCGGCCCGGAAAAGGGCCGCCTCCATCCCCTCATCAGGATGATGCACAGATCCGGTTACCGTAAGATATATGATTTCTGGAGAGAAGTGTTCTCAAAATGGTAAAGCCGGATTGACCCATGTCCGTCATTGACAGTCCCGCGGGGTGCGGGCCTGTCCCACCAGGCCGGGGTCCGGGGAACAAGACCGGGCGGAGCCCGGAGGCCGGGCGTTACCAGGCAAAGCCTGGGAACGAGAAGAAAGGCTGAGATTGCCACGCCCTCCCAAAGCCTCGGGCTCGCAATGACAAACGTGAAGGTGTCCGCCGTATTCAAGGAGCGACACCATAGGAAGCTGCCGGCACGGAGCCCGGTGTTGCCAAGACAGGGACGGTTTCCGTTAATACGTCGCCGTACTTGCACCGCGGAGTACCGGGTACGCATGTTGGCGAGGGCTGATGAGACAAACGTGGTTCGATTTCATAGCTTGGGAGAAGAAACAATGACGGCCAAACGACGCGAGGCGGTTGATTTCGATGAAATCTTGGGCTTGACCTTCCCGCAGGTCCTGGATCTCGTGGCGCAAGAAGCGAGCGGAAAGGAATTCCTGACGTTTAAGGACCAACGCATTTCCTACGGCACCTTTTACACACAAGTGCGGCAAATGGCAAAGGCCCTGAAACGGATGGGAATAGGGAAAGGGGACCGCGTCGCAGCTCTGTTTCCGAACTGTCCTGAATTCTTTGTGCTCCAACAGGCCGTTCTGTACATCGGAGGCATTTATGTGCTGCTTTCGACCCGGTACAAGGAATTTGAACTCAATTACATGCTCAAACACGCCGGCGCCAAGTGTGTTTTCACGGTGGACGAGTATATGGGGGTCAACTTCACGGGCATTATCCGGAAGCTTCAGGATGATCTTCCCAATCTCGAGTTCGTAGTCGTATCGGGAAATGATGTTCCCGAAGGGTGCCGCTCGTACGAAGAGGTTCTTCATTCGGGAGCGGACGGGAATGACGCACTCTTGACCGAGGATCCCCCGGTTCCCGAGGACATTGCTTCGATCCTCTACACCTCGGGAAGTACGGGAACGCCCAAAGGCGTCATGATGTCTCACCGGGCCCTTCTCTTCAACGCGACGCGCGTCAGTGAGAGGCTGAGGATCGGTCCTGACGACGTCCTCATCATGATCGTCCCGTGTTCCCACACTCTCTGTGCTTTCATGGAGTTTGTGCACGGCCTCATCGCGCGTGCCCGGATCGTCATCGTTGAGAGCTTCGAGCCCGGGGAGACTCTCCGTCTTTGGGAAGTCGAGAAGGTCACCGTTGTGTACGGCGTTCCCACCATGTTTCATCTCATGCTTAACCACCCCGATTTCGCAACATTCGACCTTTCAAGCAGTCGAGCAGGGTACATGGGCGGAGCGTTTTGCCCCAAGGACCTCGTGCTTGCCGTTACTTCAAGGATGAACCTGGCCATAAGCTGTACCTACGGCATGAGTGAAAACGGCTGCTGTACGATCACCGATCTCTATGAGGACACGGAAATGAAGAGCGAAACCGTGGGGCCGCCCATTCGGGGATGTAAGATAAAGATCGCCGATCCCGACCGCAATGAAGTTGCCGCGGGAGTCGTCGGGGAAATCGCGATTCACGGCCCGAATCTCTTCTCAGGGTATTTCGAGCAACCTGAAATAACGAAGTCGAGCTTTGACGATGAAGGTTTCTTCTACTCCGGCGACCTGGGAAAGAAACTCGGGAACGGGCATCTCGTCATCGCGGGACGAAAGAAAGAGCTCATTGTACGCGGCGGCTTCAACGTGTATCCGGCCGAAGTCGAAGAGCAAATCCGGCTCATAGACGGCGTGGAAAACGTGGCGGTCATGGGTGTTCCCGACGCGGTTATGGGTGAGCGGATCGTTGCGTGCGTAATCCCTTTGCCGACCAAGAGCATCGACCCTCATGAGGTGAGGGCTTTCTGCAAACAGCGTTTGGCGAATTATAAGGTGCCGAATGAGGTGGTCGTAATGGAAGAATTCCCTTTGACGAGCATCGGAAAAACGCAGAAATTCAAATTGCAGCAAATGATGACGGAACGGTTTGACGCTGCACCCAAATGACGTAGTACCGATGTGGGATGCCTCCCCAATGCTTGTGACTTAGTGCGCGGTTTCCTAATTGCGGTCTCACATTTTCGTCTTGCTGCCGGCAAGGACAAGATCCGGGCACGGAGGCCCGGGCTACGAAGGACTATCATGAAGCCTTAGACCTGTTTCGTGGGACGGGCGTCCCTGCCCGTCATCTTCCGGGGCTCAGGTTGCGTGACCGTATCTATGCCACGGAGCACTTATGGACTGTCGCAGAACAAATCTTTCATTCATTCCTGCAATCACCTCGAGTCGCCGGTCTAAATTTCGGGCAACGATTACGTCCTCCTCCGTCATCCCCATGTGATGACGTATGTACAGGATTCGGCACCGTGCTTTCGACATGGCTGCGAGTCGTCATGCCGCACGAGTGCGTCGGTTATGCCCATCGGTCTGAAGCGCTTTGCGAATCCTTCCAGGACGCCTCGGTCAAACGCACAACAGTAGTGGTTGGTACTGATCATGGTCCCACGCATGAGCCCCTGGTGGATCCCTTGGTGGTGATACGTCCAATGGCCTATCTCGCCGCCTCGATATTTGGAGTGGTAGGCTTTGTCCAACCCGCCCAATGCGGCTTCCAGGGAACCCCAGGCGGGAGGGAGGTCGACGCGCACGGCTATCTGCTGCCCGATTCGCGTCATCATGTTCCGGCCGAGGCGTTGAGCAACATCCCTCATCGCGTCCAGAAATGGTTGCGCCGTGTAGAATCGGTTGGGATTGGGATCCTGAATGCCGTGTTTGCCCAGAGCCGCCGCCCCATAATCACGTATTTCAACGGGAAATGCCGCCACAAACGACTCTATGACTTCACCGCCGACCTCAACCCGATCCGGTTCGTACGAACTGAATTCAGCCATAACACCTCACCTTTTCACGTACTGACGAAGACGGCCCGCTCCATAGCGGCATCATGGATCCCCCCAAGGCAACGGGGAATCCATGATGCGAAATCCCTCAAACCACCGGTCACCGCGAGATCAAGATTCCTCACCCCCTGCCCCCTCTCCAAGGATGGAGAAGGGGTTCCGGTTCCCCTTCCCCATACTTGGGGAAGGGGCTAGGGGATGGGGAGGCTCGGAAAAGGCGGTCACTGCCTCATTCGTGCAGCAATCGCGGTGAACGGTTGCTCCCTCAAACCACCGGTCGGTTGCCGTTGAAGCTCTCGGAGATGATCCGTGGGACGATGTCCGACCAACCAAGCGGCATGAAATGAATCCCTTGACACATCGGGGCGATCTTCCCCAGCAACTCGGCCGTCATTTCAATGCAATTCTCTTTTGCCGTACCGTGAGGGGCTTCCTCGAGGCGTTTGAGCCAGCCGGCGGGAACGGAGATCCCGGCTACATTGTTGTTCATGAATTGGCCCATCTTCGCCGACTTCACCAGGACTATCCCCAGTTGGACGGGAACCCCGAAACCTTCGGTCTTCCGGATGAACCGTTCGAAGAGTGCCGGATCATACACGGTCTGCGTCTGGAAAAACTGTGCTCCGGCCTCGATCTTCTTCTCCATCTTAATCAGCTGGAGATCCAGGGGCTCAAAATTGGGGTTGACCACTGCTCCCAGGGCGAAGTCGGGAGCCTGACTCAATTCGTTCCCCGTCATATCGTGTCCGTTTTTCATTTGCGCGGCGATTTTCATAAGCTGCACCGAATCCAGGTCAAACACCGGTTTCGCCGACCGATGGTCTCCAAGGGTCGTATGATCGCCGGTAAGGATCAGCACGTTGTCGATCCCGAGCGAACACGCGTTGAGCAGTTCCGACTGCAACGCTATGCGGTTCCGGTCCCGGCATGTTATCTGGTAGATCGGTTCAATGCCTTGTTGCTTGAGTTTAACCGAAGCCGCCAGCGACCCCAAACGCATGACCGCGCTCTGGTTGTCGGTTACGTTTATTGCGTGAACGTGCTTGCGCAGCAGTTCGGCTTCTTCAAGGCATCGGGGAGTCCGGCCGTCTCCGAGATCCCTGACGCATCCCTTTACCGGGCCGACTTCACTGGTAAGTACGTATGTTCCATTGGAAAAAAGGTCTGTAATCTTCATGAATATCCCCCGTATCAGGCCAGTTTCAAAGAACGCGGCTTGTTGAATTTTTCGTAATCCTTGGGCTCTTTATAGCGGGACAGCACGTCCAGTTCCCCGAGTGCCTTCAGACGTTCATAGATGAGTATCCACGCGCAGTTGCGATCCGGATCCACCTCGCATTTTCCGTCTTGTGCACCGCCGCACGGACCGTTCAGCAGGCTCTTCGCACATTTGGTGACCGGACAGATTCCCCCCGTTTCGTTGAGCACGCACTCCCCGCACTCCTGGCATTGTTCGATTGCCAGAGTCCCCGCAATCACCGTATCCATATGCCCAACCGAATCGAGCGCAATTTTGACCGGAATGGTAAGCCCCATTTCTTCCGTGGCCTGCCGCACCACCTGCATTGCGCCGCCGCACCCGAGGACGAGCATTGAGTCGGTCTCCTCAAGCTCCTTCTCTTTTCCGCTCAACGCGCCCAAAGTATGGTTGATATAGCATGTCCGCTCCGGGGTAACCTGGAGCACCACATCCTTGCCGTTCTTCCGGAGTGTTTCAGCCATCGCGGCCACTTGGGGCTCTCCACCCGTGTTGCAGACCTTTGCGCACCCGTTGCAGCCGACAACTATTACCTTGTTGTACGCCTTTACCGCTTCCAGAACTTCGTGTTCCGGCTTGTTCGACGTTCCGATCATCAAATCCTCCTGTCTTTCCCTCGACACGAATCGAGGCAAGGCAACAATCCGTATTATTCCGGAACCTTCTTCATTACGAAGATTCGATAGTACCCCTCCCCCTCGAGAAACCCCAGGAACTCATGTCCGGCTTTGCCGGCCCAAGCCAAGATGTCTCGGCGTGCTTCCGGATCATGAGAAAGGATTTCCATGATCTCACCGGCGGGCATCCGAGTGATACTCTCCTTGGCTTTCAAAAGAGTTCCGGGACATGGAGACCATCGTGCATCCACTACCCTGGCCGCTTCCAATTCCGACAACTCATGATTCTCCATGCTGTTTCCCTCGGGGAAGGTTCCCACGGAATGTCCGGAGTTAAAGCAACGGCCGTGCCAAAACCGCCCGGCCTGCCCCCCGTGACTGAAGCGTAAGCGGTATCCTTCTGATATTAGTGTGCTTCAAGTGTTGAAAGGGACTCCGGGAAACTCGAAGGAAACGGTCAATGTCAACTTTATTCAACCCATCTGGTTGACTTATGTAAACCAGGCCGTTAACATTTCGGTTGACGTTGACGTTCCCTGAAGAGAGGCGAGAGTGATGAACCGTGAGGAGATGGTGACCTTCTGGAAGACAATCGTGGAGACCATGATGGACGGCCTGATGGTAGTGGATGCGGAGGGGATGATCGTTGCAGTGAATCAGGCGACCGAACGGCTTACCGGGTATACCCGCGAGGAGCTGATCGGAAGTCCCTGCACCATTCTCAATTGCGACAACTGTTCCGCGCGCTGTGCTCCCGGTGAGAACTTCACGTGTCAGCTATTCGAGACCAAGCAGATCGAGAGGCGCAAGTGCATCCTTACAAGAAAGGACGGGACGAAGTTGCCCGTCATGAAGAACGCCTCGGTGCTGGTGGGAAAAGACGGGGCCATGAACGGGGGAGTGGAGACGCTCATGGATTTGAGTGAACTCGTCTCGAGGGATCGCCGGATCGAGCGGTTGAGTTCCATTCTCAAGGGCAAGGATCGGTTTCATGGGATAATCGGCAAGTCGCGCGTCATGCGGGAAGTGTTCGATTTGATAACCGATGCGGCTCAGTCCGACGCGCCGATCATCATTTACGGCGAAAGCGGTACCGGGAAGGAACTCGTGGCCGCGGCCGTGCACGCGTTGGGCAAGAGAACGCACGGTCCCTTCATCAAAGTCAACTGCGCGGCTCTCAGCGAGACGCTCCTTGAAAGCGAATTGTTCGGGCACGTGAAAGGTGCGTACACCGGCGCGGACAAGACGAGAATAGGGCGGTTCGAACTGGCGCACAACGGGGACATTTTTCTCGACGAGATCGGCGACATACCGCCCTCCATGCAGGTCAAGATACTGCGGGTGCTCCAGGAAAAGGAGTTCGAGCGAGTGGGGGACAGCACGCCCATTACGGTGGACGTGCGCATCATCTCGGCCACCCATAGGGATCTGGAAGAGATGGTCCGCCGTGGCGGCTTCAGAGACGACCTGTTCTACCGCCTCAACGTGATTCCCATCCGGTTGCCTCCGCTGCGGGAAAGACGGGAAGATCTTCCCTTGCTCGTTGCGCATTTCCTGGAAGAAAACCGGCTCAAGACCGGCAAGGATATTTCCGGCATCACACAGGACGCCTTGGAACACCTGCTGGCCCATCAGTGGCCCGGAAACATCCGAGAGCTCATCAATGCTCTTGAATATGCTTTTGTCGTGTGCCGAGGCGATCAAGTGAATACGGCTCACCTCCCGTCAAACATAGTGCCCGGGGCTCCCCGACGCGGGAAAGATGCTCCCCCGAGAAAGCCGCCGGTCGAGGAAACGGAACGCATCCTCGAAGCGATGAGGCATGCCGAGGGCAAGAAATCCGAAGCTGCCCGGTTGCTGGGGATCACTCGTCAGGCCCTCTGGAAGAAGATGAAAAGACTCGGTATCACGGCGGACTTCACTGCCGGCGAGGAGGGGCACCACACCGGACAGGCTCTTGCACGGAAGTTGCCGTAGCCTTCCATCAAGACCGGTCGCAACAAGAGGGCGACGGCCGTGCACGGTTGCACGGTCTGCAAGATTGTTGTTGACAAAAGTCTCCCGGCTTGGTACCAAAGAGGTAAGGATAGGTAACAAATGGTCGTCATCAGCAATCGAGATTTCTTTTTTGGCTTTTTCTTTAGGAGGAAATCGCGCGTGCGCTGAGTGTGACGACTTCACGTCAGAGACCTAAAGCGGAGTTCACACTCCGCTTTTTTTTTGCCCTTTTCACGGGCTCAAAGATGGGAAGACCGGTAACACGTACCGAACAAGGATAATGGGGAGCAGAGAAAGGAGATAAACGATGGTTGGACCCCTTGAAGGAGTTCGAGTCGTTGAATTGTCGATGTTTCAGCAAGGGCCCGTGGCCGGGATGCGGTTGGGAGACCTGGGTGCCGATGTCATTAAGATCGAACCCGCATCAGGGGATCCGGCCAGAGGCTTTATGAGAATTATCGGTGCCATGGTAGGCCTCGAAGGACGGAATTACTACTTTGAACACTGCAACCGTAACAAGAGAAGCATTGTTCTGAATATGAAGACGGAAAAAGGTTTGGAAGCGTTTCTCCGACTCATTGACTCAGCGGACGTGTTCCTCAATAATCTGAGCATCGATGCGCCCATGAGAATGGGCATCGGTCCCGACGACCTGCTGCAAAGAAACCCCCGCCTCATCTACGCGCAGGCATCCGGCTGGGGTAGAAAGGGACCGAACGCGCTTGACCATTCTTTCGACTATGTTGGAATAGGACGGTCGGGCTTGATGATGTCTTGCGGAGAAAAAGGGGCGCCTCCCACGCAGATCCTTCCGGGCATCGGCGATGAGATGGCTGCGCTGATCTGTGCATGGGGGATTACCGCGGCACTCTATGCACGGGAGAAGACCGGAAGAGGACAGGTCGTGGACACCTCTTCAATGGGCAGTATCATAGCTGCCTTGGGACTTGTCATGGCCGCTCCGGCCCTATTGGGGAAGGAGTTTCCCCGGGAGGTGAGAGCTGAAGCGGGAAATCCCATATACAATCATTACCGTTGCCGGGACGACAAATGGATAGCCATGGCACATGTCCAATCGGAGCGATACTGGCCGAAAGTTTGTGAGGCGCTTGAACTGCCCGGGTTGGTGCAGGATCCTCGATTTGCCGGCATAGAGTCCCGAAGTGAGAATGCCCGGGAACTCGTAGCCATATTGGACGAGAGATTCGCCGCGAAAACGAGGGACGAATGGATTGAGATTTTTGCCAGGTACCATTGCATCTGCACTCCCATTCAGACACCCATGGAAGTTGCCGAGGACCCGCAAGCCCTTGCCAATAACTACGTGTCCTACATGGACCATCCGGTTTACGGAAAAACAAAGATCGTGGGCTTTCCGTGGGACTTCAGCGATACGCCTGCTTCGTGTCGCCGGGAAGCGCCCGGGCTGGGGCAGCATACCAGGGAAGTGCTGCTGGAGATCGGCTATTCCTTGGGAGAGGTCGAGGAACTTGAGTCCAACGGAGCCGCCAAATACGCTGTTTCATGAATCAATCATATCGAGCATCTTGGAGAAGCCGATTTTACGGATACGGCTGAATTGCCGGTCTGCGTTGTTGTAGCGACGATACGGAGGAATGAGCGTGTACACCGAGTACTATTATTACGTCATCGTCGAAGATCACAAGCGGAGTTTATGCTCCGCTTTTTTTTTGCACGCCCAACGGGTTCAGCAAGATCGGAATGTCGGTAACGCCGTAGAATTTGGAAGTTTAGGCGAAAGGAGATAAGCAATGGGTGGACCGCTTGAAGGGGTTCGAGTCATAGAATTGTCCATGTTTCAGCAAGGGCCCGTGGCCGGGATGCAACTGGGAGATTTGGGTGCCGACGTCATCAAGATAGAACCCCCGTCAGGAGACCCCGCCAGAGGCTTCATGAGAATTATCGGGGCCATGGTCGGCCTCAAGGGACGAAACTACTATTTCGAACACTGTAACCGCAACAAGAGAAGCATGGTTCTGGATATGAAGACGGAAAAGGGCTTGGAAGCATTTTTCCGACTCATCGATACCGCGGACGTGTTCCTCAATAACTTGAGCATCGATGCACCCATCAAAATGGGTATAGGACCGGAGGAGCTTCTACGGAGAAATCCTCGCCTCATCTACGCGCATGCATCCGGGTGGGGCCGTAAAGGCCCGGACGCTCATGAACACTCTTTCGACTACACGGGCATAGGACGGTCGGGCCTAATGATGTCCTGCGGGGAAGAAGGCGCGCCCCCCACACAAATTCTCCCGGGTATCGGCGATGAACTTGGTGCGATTATCTGCGCATGGGGAATCACGGCTGCGCTCTATGCGCGGGACAGAACCGGAAAAGGCCAGGTCGTGGACACCTCTCTCATGGGTAGTGTCATCACGGGGCTGGGTCTTATTATGTCGGCACCGGCAATACTGGGACGGGAGTTCCCCCGTGAAGTCAGGGCGACGGCAGGGAACCCCATCTACAATCACTACCGTTGCCGGGACGGCAAATGGATAGCCATTGCGCATTTGCAGCCCGACCGCTATTGGCCCAAAGTCTGCGCGGCATTGGAATTACTTCACTTGCAGGACGATCCCCGTTTCGCTACCATAGAAGCCCGGAGCAAAAACGCCCGAGAGTTGATAATCATCTTCGACGAGAGGTTCGCTGCGAAGACGAGAGATGAATGGATGGAAATCCTCGGTCGGCACGGATGCATCCGCACCCCTATTCAGACTCCTCTGGAAGTTGCTCAAGACCCTCAGGCGTTGGCCAACGGCTATTTCACCTTTGTGAACCATCCGGTTTACGGTAAGACAAAGATGGTGGGGTTTCCGTGGGACTTCAGCGACACGCCTGCTTCATACAGACGGGAACCGCCCGAACTCGGCCGGCACACGAGAGAAGTCTTGATGGAGATTGGTTACTCGCCGGAGGAGATCGATGAATTGGAGTGACGCTCTTTGAATTTCGCGGTAATCCTAATCCAGTTCCTCAAGGATCCCGCCGGTCGTTCCTGTCATTGAGAGGAGCGCAGTCCCGCGCAGAACGCGGGAAAGCAATCTCAATGCCTCATGAAAGGGTGAGATTGCCACGCCCTCCCGTAGGGGCGGCCCCCTGTGGCCGCCCAGGGTAGGCACGGGGG
>JAZDHD010000007.1:0-44528 GCA_043806215.1 Pseudomonadota bacterium
GTTGACCGAAACTTCGCCTATACTCTTAAAAAACCATTGTAAGTAATCATAGGCACTTCTATTGCTATTGCACAATTCGATCAGTTTGTAGATTGGATTCTCACCATCATCTCCGAGGTACAGCAATCCAAGGCCGTGAGAATGCGTAAATTCAAGATGCGGATATTGTGTCTTTAAATCCGCCCAAAAAGACCACACGCCAAAATCGTCACGATACTCACAAATGTCATGGAAAAGTATGACCCCTTCTTTCGTCAACTTGTCCTTCCATGTAAAATAATCATTCGACACGGCTTCATAGGTGTGAAGCCCATCTATGTGCAATATGTCTATTGACTCGTTGGAGAAATAGTGGGCTACTTCATTGAAGTTACCTTTTATATAGCTTCCGACGTCTGAGAAGTGCCTACTCAGTCTTGAAGCGAAATCCGTGAAAACAGTATCGTCATGAAAGCCGGCATGTTTGTCCCCTTCCCAACTGTCCACCGCGATGCAGCGCCCTTTCACTTCATGATCTTGATACGCTTGGCATGCCGCAAAAAAGCTCCCGCCGTTGTGTACGCCAAGTTCAACATGTCTTCGAGGTCGCAAAGCGGCAATCAAACAGAATAAGAAGGGAATGTGTCCGGACCACGCGGAGGCCGGCACAACCTTTATGGGGTACATTGATGGTCGGAGCCATTCGAGAAGGAAGGCCCCGCCGGAAAGATCCTTCAGCTTCGAGTTACATTCACACGGTTCCCTTAACGAGGAGAAAGTGCTGATCCGCCAATCAATCTTCTTTTCGTCGTCTACTTCCAGTCTAAGAAGTGACGAGTCCATCTCATGCAAAACCCGTCCAGAGTCTAATAAGGTTGTTGCTACGCGGAATAGTACCTCCGACACCGGCACCCTGCCGTCCAAAGCGGGAACGTAACATTGCGCTATTTCAATTTTCTTCAGTTCATAACCACTGGACTCTAAATCCATGTCATACAGCCGACCGATCTTGCCGTCCCCATGTGCTCCATAGTTGGCCGCAATCCAGTTCAGAACATCTCTCGTAAATCCTGACTTGCGACTTAACTCGTACATCTCTTGATAGTGAAAACCTTCAGATGTTCGCCGCATGGGGTCTAATCGATTTAACGTAAGGCCTTGGAGAAGCTTTAGGGTAAACTGGTCGACGGACCTCACCGGCAGATGATAAATGGGAAAGGCCGTCGTTGATTTGTGAGCCTTACCATGTTGCTGCTCATTAATGGAGTGGTTTCCAGGCGTGATCCAGAAATCCGTTGATCCGATCTTTCTAGGCTGAAAGGCAATTTTCCTATAGGAACTTACGTACTTCGGTACCCATATGCGGTCCTCAAAGTAGTGCCCTCGATTATCGTAGGATGTAGGAATCAAGTTCTTCCATGGCATGCTTATGATCGGTGAATCGGATAGGGCACTCATAGCTTCCAAAAACGAAGCCTTGTCCTCAAACGGTAAGAATTCATCCGCATCCAACAGGAACACCCAATCCATATCTTCAAGATACAATAACCTTTTCACGGCAAGATTCATCAAGCGGGACTGATTTCTAGCACGATCGACAAAGTCATACACCTGAAATTTCCTGTTTGTATTACATAACGCCGCCAAGTATTCTCTTGTGCCGTCATCGGATAGGTGATCGATAATAACGATCATATCGAACAGCATTTCAAACTGCCTGCACACGTATGAAATTATGTCGTGCTCGTTACGTACCACACAGACAACTGACGATTTCACGGAGTTGTTCCTTTCCACAGCATACGGCTTGCAACCAGATGCCGGCCCGAGATCTTGTCTTCGATCCGGAGGGTTGCGTTGAGGCAGCTCGTGCAGCTAAGCTGCACATAAATCATTAGCGCTCCTGAGCACCGGCGGCCCCGACCTTGTGAATCATCCGGCTTTTCTCTCCGGCATCACCATCGTCATGCGCAATCCGTGCCGGTTGTTACACGGTGCTCATGTAGCGGCTTCCGAGGCTCTTACAAGGATTCTTTTTCTGACTCCCTTGAAACGTTTTGCAACCATTCGGAGGGGAGCAGTCAGCCTCCAGCTTCTTGAGGTCAGGATTGCAGCGAGCTCGGCCTCAAGTTCGGCAATGCGCTTTTCGTGATCTGTCTGCACAGCATCTTTGTGCGCAATCTGCCGCCTTGTTTCGATTGGACTACCCCAGGTTAAATCACTAGCCATACCAAGTATTGGAAAATACGTGCGAATAGATTCCTCGAAAGCCGCTCGACTTCTGGAAAGGACGATCGACACGTCATGTCCGGGCTTCTGCGTAGCCTTTACCAGATCAAGATGGAGGTCGGCGACGTAGCGAGGAACATCGTGCCTTACAAGAAGCGCATCATCAGATTCGGAATGGTGCCTCAACGAACCGTCGATAAACTGCTCAACGTCCCCGCGGACTCGATCCGGATTAATGGGCCATTCGATTCCCAGTTCAGAGGCTATTCTGCACACTGCAGAATGCCAGTCGCCAAGAACTTGGGGGAACGTGACGAATGCTCGCGGGAAGCCTCTTGTCTCCGCTTCTGATTCAGTCACATGTTGGAACCACATCAGGATGGACTTGTAGACGCTGAATCCGTCGCGCTTGTCCAGTGACGCGGCCACCTCGATGGGATTTCGGATTACATGCAAGAAATGGGGCTTACAATTCATGTCCGAAAGTATGACCTTCCAGAGCGGTAGCAGCCTGGATTGGCGAGGATCTTTGATCCCCCAAAAGGGGGAATCGGAGAAGTCTCGCTTCAGTATGTACACTATTTCATCTCGAAAGGGCTTGATTCCCTCCCCCAACCACCACTGGTGGGGCAAGGGCAGCACAGTATGCGAGTTCCGGCCGCCCAATGAGTGAAGTAGTCGGTCATGGACACGCTTTATGTCTTCGTGTTCCCAGAATCCCTTTGGATTATCCGGACCTTGAAGGAATACTCTGTTGCCCAAGTCCACACCGAGCAGGTTTACCAGTCGCGTAGCAAGCGAAGTCCCGCTCCGGTGCATTCCTAATACGATCAGGGCCTTCTGGTGCATTCGTGTTCCTTACGTGCTTGATGTTCGGGTTATCTTTGGTCACCAGCGCAGAATCGGCCACGTAGAAGAACCGCCTTTGTCCCGGCCGGCGCATGCGCTCCACCATTTCCGGGAGAAGGTTCTTGTTGATGGTCTTGTCCGACTCGGTTCCATCCACCATGAGCATCCCGATGCACGTCCCGTGATCCACGCACGGCAGACTGAGGACAAGCTGCTTGAGGTCGGGACGGAGCCCTTTGCTGAATCCGTCCGTGATCACAAAAGGTTGGTCGTGATCCTTCGATTCATAGAGAAGATGGTCTCGGAAAGAGCTCGCAGGTGGTGATGTCATGATGAGCATGCGAGGTATCCGGATCGTAGATCCGCATAACACCAAGCATCACCGTCCCGAAGGCCTTGTTGGTACCCGCCGGCCGTAGTTTGTCCAAGACGCGGCCCAGCGTGTCGTCGCTCAGTTTCGACAGAGAGATCGGTTCCCCGAAGAGAAGCTCAATATCCTTGTCGGCGTAGAACTCGTTCAGCCGAAACAGCGGGCTTCTCCCGGCCGGGGCATCCGGGATGATCGCCAACACGATGCGCCCCGACCTCACTTCCATCTCACAATCAAGCAATGCGTCGATTCGTTCAACCAGACCGAGCATCTCGGCATTCGCAGATACTATCGGCAAAACCGTCCAGCGGTGATCTGCATGTTCTCGGTGTGAATGCACATGGAGCACATCCTGGCGGCAGGTCCCATGTGCGCAACACTAACATGATAAAAGTGCAAGTCTTTTTTGAGGCGCTCTTCAAATGACGGGAACTTGGCAAAATCCAGTATTCATGCTCTGCTGAACGTATGTCTTAACCACGCTATGGCGGGGTTATTCCGCGCCGTTCTCTTGACATTCTCAGGTATTGTGATATCAGCATTTCCCATGGCCAAGGAAGAATCAATGGCCAATAAACGGATCCGGAGAGGAAGCCACAGTGGCGTGCTTCTCCGGTTGAGCGCTACGGTGAAAGAATTGAAGAGGAGGACGTCGGTGAGAGATTTGTTTCACCAACCGTATGCCCGTCCACCTCAACAAGAACGCGTTGATGGTGGTTGCGAGTGACGCGGCCATGGCCTTCCATGATGAGTTCAAAATCCGAGTCCTCAGGGCAGTTCAAGAGAAGCGTAAGAGTCGCTTCAGGCTCATCTGACCACCTCCCAGACTAAGGATTGATCGTGTTTTGGTTGAAAACCAGTCCTAACTCCTTTCGTAAAGCTCCGCCTTCGCTGTTGCCATTCGCTGAAGCCTTAACACAGAGCAGAGAGTCACCTGCGACGGTTGAGAATGCCACGAAGTCCGTAGAGGGATAAAGCCCGTATTGTGACAGAGCCGCTCTCGCATCATGCCAGGTCTGACTGCTTCGATGGAGAATGAGATATCTCGGAGCTTCTGCTCGCCGCCGGAGCTTTTCTTTGGCAGCCAGCTGGTCCGCTTCCGTGAATGTGTTCTTGACCCATATTGACCCGGGACCGTCTACAGATGGTACCAAGAATGCCAAAGGCGGCGGCCCCAGGATTACAACCGACCCAGCCAATTTCTGCTTGAGGCCCTCGTCCGAGATTTGGTAGAAAGGTGCGTTAAAACCGACACGTCCCCAATCAGGATAGACGGTGGTGGCCACCAGGACAACGCCACAGGCTATGAAAAGCTTGCGGCCCGGCGACCCAAGAACATTCATAAATGTTGCCAGGATAAAGGCCGGCATCAAGAGTTCCAAGGTGGTCGCATAGCGTTGGATCGAGACATAGCTTGCCACTACAAGTATGCCAATACCATAAAAGCAGCGAGAAAGCCAAAGGGTCTACTCAACTTAATGTTCGGACGTCTTGTAACTTTTGAATAAACAAAATAGCAGATCACCAATATCACACAGACATATCCGAGGGGAAATCGAAAGTCTCTGAATGGAAGTTCCGCCGTACGTGGCAGCCACGAGAAATAAAACGGATAAAACACGCTCTCGATCAGATTTCGGGGGAAGAATCTGACATCAAAGAAACTTATCTCGGGAAAATAAGGAGATTTGAAAATCCCGTTGAAGTATGGGAAGAGCGGGTTGCCGTAATGCAACCAGAGCCAAAATGACCACCAACCGTGGGTGAGAAGGAGACCGACGCATACCCAAAAGGCCGCAGTCGCAGTTACCCTCAACCGATTCTCTGTCAGAAAGAAGGGCAGACAGCACAATATCGGAACGGCAAAGCACGCGTTTGTCAACTTCAAGCCGGCGGCTAGTCCAAGACCCAGACCGCATGCTATGACATGACGTCGTGTTAACAATGAATCAGAAGCGGATAAGATTCGTAGTACGGAGTAGAGAGCGAGCAAGATCAGCACAGACGTGGTTAAGTCTCCGAAAGACGTGCCGACCTCAGAGAAAGACACGGCTCCTGAAATCCCGAGAAAAGCGGCGAGCAGAGCCATAGAAAACCGATGACTGGAGGAGGAATCCTGACCCGCCTGTAGTGTCGTTACTATGAGCACCAAAATAATGACGTTTAGTCCCTGGAGTGCCCCAATGAAAAGCGCATGACCCACCGGACCTGCAACTCTGAACAATGGATAGGTGGTCAACAGATCCAGCGTGGGGTTACTATAGGTCTGTATACCGGCAGCGTTGTGATCAATCGTAAGTCGGCCGTGTATCACTGCGTATGGAACGTACAGATGGTAGTTCTTCAAATCCCAATTGGCATCTTGGCCAAGAACGAATGATAGAAGTGCGATGGCGACCGGTCCAGCCAAAATCAGCGACAGAACCTTCTTAGCATCCATTGTTAGTCGTCTCTATTCCCGTCCAATGGGTTTGCGACTGACGCCGGCCCAGTCCCAGATAAGCCAAGCGCTTTGATTCTTTTCGTCCGAGAGTGACCGTGTCGAGTATCACTCCGCCATGAATGACAGGGCTGCCAACACCATGAGACTGGCACACAGGAAAGCTGTAGGAAACCTAGGTACTAAACCGGTCCTTGCATAGACCTCGAGCAACGGATATGCAAGAACCAGCGCCAGGATTGCCAGAACCAACGAGAAGGCCAAGAAACAATAAAACGGCCTCTCGTTCTTCAAGAGCAAGAGTACTGTCTTGAGTATTCGTAATCCATCTCTGATAGTTGACAACTTGCTATTAGATCCTTCGGGCCTGGAACGATACACCGTTTTCACTTCTGCGACAGCCATTTGCAGCTGAAGAGAGTGGACCGTCAACTCAGTCTCGATTTCAAATCCGGACGACCAAGGAACGAAAGACTTGACAAACCTATGAGAACAAACGCGATACCCGGTGAAAATGTCATCGAAGCACTTGCCAAACAAACCTGCCACTAGAGCGGTGAAAAGTCGGTTTCCCAGTACATGCCCCTGCCGGTATGCCAGCGGATCTCCTGAAACCCTCACACCTGCCACCATGTCCAGGTCCTTTTGAAGCAAGATCTCTATCATTTGGGAGCAAGCATCGGCGTCATACGTGTCGTCACCGTCGACGAGGACTACACATCGGCCTCGACGTCAGCAAACATCCGGCGTACCACGTTGCCTTTACCTTTCGTAGGCTCAGTCTTTACAACGGCCCCCACACTCAATGCTTGTGTAGCCGTATCGTCGTTGCTCGCATTATCGTAGACATAAATCGTTGCTTCAGGTAGTACTCTTCGAAAATCCAAGACGACCTTGCCTATGGTTTGCCCCTCGTTGTAGCAGGGAATGAGTACAGCTACTAGAGGATTCTGGTTCAAGGAATGTGCAACCTTCATTGCTACGGCTCCCTTTTGCATCGCTTCAGCGCTCTGGTTCTGATCGGGATCAGGAGACGGTCTTGTCGATTGTCGGTCGCAACTGAGAATTCTGTGAGAAACGAGGTACAAGGTTCTGTGATCCACTCCCTTGTGTCAACCGGAGGTTCTCGGCGCCGGTCAATTGCTACGGAGTCTGATCGCTATCGCTATCAAAGCCTTCATTGAACCGACACCCTCTAAGAGCTGCTCAGACATGTATGGCGTTTTCGTCTGTGCAGACGGCATCGCATTTTCCACCCCAGGGCCCGTCCGTGCCCGACCTCTCATTCGCTCACGCTGCACAAGGCCTGCATCACCTTATGCCCGAAAGAGAAATCCCTTCACAAAATCCACCACGCCTGTGAACCGTTCTTTGAAAAGTGACAATTGCTGACTTGACCACCAAAGGCATTTAGGGTCGTGATAACGTCCATGCGCCTTTCTGGTGACACAACGAACCACATGAACCCACCGCCGCCGGCACCCGACACTTTGCCCGCCAACGCACCGGAACGACAGGAGGCTTCATAGATTTCATCGATCTGAGGATTGGATACCGTCTTCGCCGAGCGCTTCTTGTCTTCCCAGCCTTTCCGCATGGATTCAACAATCCCCTCAAAATCTCCCCGCAGAAGACTCTCCTTCATTGCCACAGCTTCGCGCTTTAAACCATGCATAGCCTCCAGGGCATCCATATCACCAGATGTCACATTTCTGCTTTGATCCGCAATGATGCGGGCCGACTCACGAGACACGCCTGTAAAGTAGAGGACCAACGAAGCTTCCAATTCACTAACAATCCAGTTCTTGATGCGCAACGGATTGATAACCGCTCGTTCATCGGCGTAGAACTCCATAAAATTGAAGCCGCCGAAGGTGGCGGAATATTGATCCTGCCGCCCCCCTTGTAACCCGCAGTCCACGCGCTCAATGTTGTAGGCAAGATGAGCCATGGTGTAGTCGTCCAGGGGTAGATTAAGAAACTCTACAAAGGCGCGGATCATCGCAACAACGAGCGTGGAGGACGAACCCAGGCCGGACCCCGGGGGTGCATCACAAAACGTAATCAGCTCCAGCGGAATAGGCTTACCACCGTTGTAATGCCGGATCATGTGGTTATATACCGCCTTGTGCAGATCCAGCCTGCCGTTGAGCACCAACGGTTCGCCGGCCGGTCTGATTTTCTCCACTTGCTGGTCGGTAGCCCTAAAACGCACCTCTGGTTCATCCAGCGTCTTGATTACCGCGTATGCATAGCGATCAATAGTTGCATTGAGCACATAACCGCCGTGGACGTCGCAGTAGGGAGACACGTCCGTGCCGCCACCCGCCAAACCGAGACGCAGAGGCGCCCGAGCACGGATGATCATGGCCGTGCCTCCCCCGGCATTCCTCGCCAATACTCGAGCATATCTGAAAGCGTTCGTTCCAACGGAATCTCCTGTTCCCATGTCGTGCATGCCTGCAACCGGCTGGAGTCACCGAAAATTACCGGTTCGTCTGTCGGGCGAAGAAGCGAAGCGTCCTCCTCCACCCGCACCGGAACCTTCGCAAGCGTCTTGACCAGATCTACCACCTCTTTCATGGAATAGACGTGTTTACCGCTGATATTATAAACCTCCCCCGGCGCGCCCCGCTCCGCCAACAAAACGAGCGCCCTGATCAGATCGCGAACATCTGTTATGGCACGGCGAGTAGTGAGATTGCCCACTCTTAGGCATTCCGCCTTACCACACTCGACCTCGACGACGCGGCGCGTGAAATCGCCGGCGGCATCACCTACCTTGCGAGGTCCCGTAGTGTTGAAGATCCTCGTACGGATTGTGCGCAGCCCATCGCAGTGGTGGTATTGATAAGCCAGCAGGTCTTGCCCCACCTTGCTGACGCCATAAGGACTCAGGGGGAGCAGCGGCGCATCCTCCGAGATCGGCGTCCGCTCCGGCGTAAGGCTCGCCCCATATTCTGCGCTTGAACACGCCACCAAGATCACGGGATCATAGTCGGGGGCGACCCTGCGGACCAGTTTGACCGCCTCACAAACATTGACGGTGCCGATAATATTTATGTCCAGTGTATCGGCAGGCCTGAGCCAGGAGACAGATGGGTAACTTTGCGCGGCCAAGTGGTAAATTACCTGTGGCCGAAAGTCGTCAATAAGCCTCAATACCCGCAGTGCATCGCGAACATCGCATTCTTCCAGAGTCGCGCGCCCCCCTATCTCGGACAGGGGAACGGTGGAGTTGTAGTGGATGCCCAGCGGACGGATGCCCTGACCGGAGAGGTAATCGGTCAGATGCGAACCCATCATACCCCCGATACCGGTTATCAGTACTCGCATAGCCACTCCTGCAGCGTCTTTCGTTCTAGTTTCACAGCGGTGCCCCCTGCTTCTCGAGCCTAAACACCAATTGCCCGCCTCCGAGATGGCCATAGAGATCGTCTCCATAAATTTCTATCTGCACACGTGCAAAACCCGCCGCCCTCATGTCGTCAATGACGTCCCATCCGAAGTCCGTGAACACAAGTGACCCATCGGCAGACACTGGATTGCCGTGGTAAGCAGGCGGCAGACTGTGTTCCAGCTTGCCGGCGACCAGCTTCGCTCGAGTCACGGAGTCATCATTTCCGCTGTGAAAAGGTATCGTCGCCAGCATTACCCCACCCGGCTTCAACACGCGAGCACACTCCGCGAACGCCTTCGCCACGTTGGGAACGTGCTCGAACACATCGTTGCTGATAAGTAAATCGAGTTCATTATTCCCAAAGCTCAGGTTTTCAGCGTCTTCATGACGAATACCGTTTACGACCGAGCCGCCTTCATATTCATAGCCCAGATACTCTGAACCGATTATCGTATGGTCCCTGAAGGTATTGCAGGCCCAGTTGAAAATCGGCGTCACGTGCTCCATGAAATAGACTCGCCAATTGCGCTTGCCTTCCAGCATCTGTTTGATAAGCGCGGCCATCAGCCGTTGCCTGTTATTCATCCGGCATATAGGACATTCAAGCCGCTCCCTCCAGTTCGGCGTCCATCGGCCCCCCTCTTTCCTGCCGCCCGACTGCATGTCTACCAGGAATGCAACCCTCTTGCCGCAGGGCACGCAATAACCGTCAACGGTGAAGGCCTGATTCATCACCCTGTCGAGCAGCGAAATCTCTATCGCTCGGATGCGCCGCACTGCCGGGTCCTGCAGGGCCTACTGGAAATCATGTTGCGTGGTTACACTCTTGATGGGCTAAAGCCGCCTCATGCTCGATGGCGGGGTAATCATACAATCGCTATAGAGGGAAAGTGGGTGTCTGCCACGGGAAACATCCAGGTCAAGGTCCGCCAAGATTCCCGCAAAGACTTTCCACGCAGCCTCCGCCCCCCATGCACGATCCGCGAACTCCACCCCATTCCGGCTGATCCGCGTCCAAAGAGACTCATCCTGATACACGCGACATATGGCGTCCGCAAAAGCCTCGGCACCGTCCGCTACGACTATGTTCTCACCGTCGGTCAAAGACATCCCCTCGGCTGCGAGAGAAGTTGCGACAACCGGCAGGCCGACGGCCATAGCCGTGCCGATCTTCCCCTTAATACCCGCACCATAGCGCAGAGGGGCGACGGAAAGGCGCATCGCGTTGAGCATCGGTGTTAGCTCTTCAACAAAGCCCGTAATTACAACATCTTCCGATGCGAGCGCGTTGATTTCTCTTGGAGGCTTGCTGCCTACGGCATAAAACACTATTCCAGGAATCCGTTTCCTTAACAGCGGCATGATTTCCATAGCGAAGTACTTGACGGCGTCCACATTCGGTGTGTGCTGATACCCGCCAATGAAAACGATATTCCGGCGTTCGCTGAAGGGCGGTCCTCCATCCTTGACATTGAGAATCAACGGAAACACATGGATACGGGCGTCGGGCAGCAGTGGTCTGAGCAGATCGAATTCCGCCGTACTGTGAACTATCGCTGCGTCAACGGCACGAATCGCAGACAACTCCAGATCTTTCATTTCATCAGCTGCCCGTTGCTTGGACTTGTCCCCTTGGAGCTCCGCCTCGCGTGTCATGCGCAAGAAATGCAGATCCATGGTGTGATACAGAATCTTGGCTTTCCCACAATAAGTGCGGATACACTGGTAGTGGCGATTCACCACCCGCGGCCGGAACAGCATTGCCAAGTCATACCGCTGCCCGTACTCCCGAAGATGCTGTTCCACGCTCGTAACATAGGGTGCATACAGGACCTCTATGCCGGCCCGTTGCAGCCCGCCGGTGTACTTGGGATCATAGAGAAAGTTGTCTTCCGGGATGAAGGTGACTTGAAATCCCATTTCTCTTAACAGCAACATCGAATTAAATGCCGTAACCGATCCTGCATCCTGGTCCGGCGTCGATACGCAGTGATCGAGAAACAGGACTCTTCGGCTTGCGCAACGGTCTTTGGCTGCATCCACATCTTTTCCAGGCTCCTGATGAGTACGCAGCCGCTGCGCCCAACGTTCGAACTGCTTTCTTGTGTTCACGGGCTGATAGGCCTTTACGCCCTGCGTTATGTCCGAGCCGGATGTGGTACCTTCGAAATGGATCACCGCAGAAAGCGGTTGATAGATGACACGGTAGCCACGATCACGAACCTTGAGAGCCAGGTCCGAGTCCTCACAATAGGCAGGGACATAACGCTCGTCAAAGCCGCCCAGTTCGGCGAATAGCGACTTGGGAATCATGATGGAAGCGCCCGAGCAGTAATCGACCTCTCGGGCATAGTTGTAAACCGGCAGCGATGGATCCTGCAATCGTCCGAAATTCCACGCGCTTCCATCCTGCCAGATGATACCGCCGGCTTCCTGTAAACGGCCATCCGGATTCACCAGTTTGGAGCCTGCTAATCCGGTACCCGGAAATTCATGAAAGGTACGTAGCAACTCGTCCATCCAGCCTGCCGTAACCTGGGTATCGTTGTTCAGAAGAAGCAGGTATTCGCCGTTTGCAGCCTGAGCACCTCTGTTGCAACTACGGATGAAGCCCAGATTTTCGGTATTCTGAATCAAGTGTATGCCTTGAACTTGCCGCAAGGCTTCTATAGAGTTATCCGGTGAGCAGTCATCGACCACGATCACTTCAAACAGTACGCCGGGCGGATTCTTGGCAATCGAGTCCAGGCAGAGCAATGTGTATTCCATTTTTCCATGAATGGGCATGATGACGGAAACAAGTGGATTGGCAGATGTCGGCAAAATAATGGAAGTATCGGGGGAATGCACGTACTGAGACGGGTCAACTACAAGTGCACTCAATATGGTGCCGGGAACCGAGAGCACAGGAATCGTGGAGGGATGGCTCCCACTGAACAAAAGCAGTTTTGGGAAGAACTTTGCCAGCAAATTCCAATGCTTGGCCCTGGTCCGAAGGCTAAAAGGCAGCGCCTGATAGCATCGTTTCGTTAAACCCAGAATCGACCTAACATAGCGTTGGCGTGCCTGATATCCAGGCTTTGTCATCCATGTTCGTTTCCCTCCCAACGGTTTGGTCGGCTTCCATGAATTGCTTTGCGTAATCGGCGCCGGTTCTTCAGCCATTAAACCCAACTCCTAAACTGAAACTTCCGGAAACCTCCAAGCGGCTCTGCGCCGCGTTGATCTGCCGGCAAGCGCAACAATTGAGTCTAATCGGTATAAGCGGCTCGTTCATGCTCGTGACCGGAGTTATGCTGCGAGAGTATCTCTCGCCGGAAGCTTAACCATGGTCAATCTCCCGAGCTGATAAAGGTTGCAATTGATGGAAACTAAGCATGCCATGTTGTTGACAGGTTACTCAGCACACTGATGAAGCCCAATCTCTAAGACGCCATGATTCGTTATGGGAGGTTGGGCATTCCGTCATGCCTTCCCTCTAATGCCAAGGAAAGATGCAATTCCGACAAGTTTTTTCCAAATGCACCTCAAACCCTCTTCTGGAACAATGAGGGAGTCATTTTCTTCGATCAGGGAGATGATCTTGGATTTGGTCATGTTGTCGTGCAGGATGGCGAGCTCGGGTTCGACAACCCCGTTCCTCTTCAATGTGTCCATATAGGACCTGAGGGCCCAGAAGATTCGATCGTGACCTTGGCAATTCAGCGAATGATAGAGCGAAAACACGTCGTAGGTGACTTGTCCATTTCTTTCCTCCTTCAGTCGAAGGAGATCGTCTTCCAACTCCGCAAGGTGACTCGCCCACAGCCAGAGCACTTCAAAGATCATTTCACTCCTGTTGCTCCGAATCGTGTTGCTAGGGTGGATTCTGTACTGCAGCAAAGGCTCCTCAATAAGCAGACATTGAGACCGTCTTGCCGCCCGCAAGAGAAAATCCCAGTCGTGAACAAACCGCAACGGCCTCATTGGGCCGATCGCTTTCCACAGGTCGCGAGTCATCACAATGTTGCTCGTCGAGGCCACAAAATTGGAGATCATGAGTTCGGAATAGAATGAGCCTGTTGTGCCTATCCTCTCTTCCGGCTTGGGCAGAGGCCACGGTTCAAAGTTTGACCAGCCTTTCTTGGTATCCAACCGCTTTCCGGAATCATCCACGATGTCGATCCAACTGCATACCAATTGCGTGTCGGGTCTTTCTTCCAAGGTTTTCAGAGCTCGTTCAATACGCTCCGGATGGAACCTGTCGTCGGAGTTGAGGATACACAGAATTTCCCCATTCGCCATGTCCAGTCCATTGTTGATGGCAGTATGAGCGCCTTGGTTCCGTTGTTGGACCACACGCAATCTCGGATCTTCCATTGTGCGAAGAATTCTGACGGAATCATCCGTTGAGCCGTCGTCGACGACTATCATCTCAAGATTCCCATAAGTCTGACACAAGACGCTCCGGACTGCCTCCTCAACAAACCACTCGTGGTTGAACGACGGTATGATCACCGAGACCTTGGTCTCAGCAGGGCTTTGCATGATTCCTCACCTCTCTGTCTTTCGAGCATGTGGCGGCAGGGCAGTTCCGGGTAACCGGGAAGAAGAGATGCGAAACGGGATGGAACACAAAGGTGGAGGGAATCACTGGAATCGGATGCGCCGTGTCATCAATACGTTGTTCAAGTCCTTGACGGCCGAGTAGGCATTGTTCGAGCAGCACTTTAACACGCTGCTTCCCCGGAGCGGCTTTCCTTTCCTTCTCGGTTCGTTCTTCTTTCAAAGGAGTGGTCTTTTCCTCACGTCCAGACTTGCTCGGTTCCAGCACTCTACGTAAAGGCGGCTCACGTTTCCGCTGCCGAACCGCTGCCTGACTTCCTCTGCGGATGCCCGTGCAGCGGCCCGATAACCGGGCAACTGCTGTTTCCACTTCATGAAGCAGTCGGAGAAGTCCCTGCCGTCGGCAGGCACGGAAACTACCAGGCCGCTGCCATGGGTCTCCAACAATACCTTCACATCACCCACATCTGTGGACAGTACCGGTACACCGCAGGCCAAAGCCTCGATCATGGCTATGGGTAGACCTTCAAAGTCGGATGTGATCACAAGACCCGAAAACAGAGGAAGAATCCTGCTCATGTCTTCCACGAACGGTATGCGCCTTACGTTGTCCAACCCATACCGCTCAACGCTTTCTTCAACCTCGGCGGCCATTTCGCCGTCGCCAATCATGACAAAGAAGCTTTCATCTCTGAGGATGCGCATCCATTTCGCCAGATTTACAAAAGCCATAGGTCGTTTCTGAGCGGTCAGTCTGCCGATAAAAGCAAAAACGGGTCGCCCGGCCGGTATGCCGTACTCTTTCCGCCTGTCCGATTCCTCTTGCGGAGAGAGAGCCATAGGACGAAAACGTTCTGCATCAATCGCATGATAGATCAGATCAATTCGGTCGCGAGACATCCCCAAACGACCGGTGAACACCTCTTCGATCCTTTGATTAATGGCTATGAAGCGGTCGAACGACTGTATTCCCTTTTCATGATAGCGGTTGATCCAACCGTGTTTCGTGTCGTATACCTGTTGATCCACTATGGGGACATCCGGGAACAATGACCTAAGCTCCTTGGCGTAGTCACATAGCCATGTGGAACCGTTGCATATCCAAATCAAGGACGGTTGGTACACGCGTTTCAAGGAGGCAAGCATCGGCAGATAGTCGTAAGGTGAACCGAGTTCCGCGAGATCATACAAACCTACCACGTGATCAACGAACTGATGGTGGAGACTTCCGCGTTTTGGCGACAATGTGTCGGAGTTTATCACTGCGAAATCGATCAAGCCCTTGAGTTTACTGATAATGGCCGCGGTATTCCGTTCGACTCCTCCTACGGCGAGATGGGTGGGCAGAACAAACACCACGGGTCTTCCGGAAGTGCGTGCAGGCATGAATTCCACGCCTTGGGAATTCCGCCGGGCCGGAGAAGCCGCTCCTGAGGTTGCAGAACAGCTGTCCCCTACAACCAGCTCGTGACTGTTCAAGGCACGCACCCGCGTTGGAACAGCTGAATCGAGTGATACGGTTTGCCCTCGATGCGGCATGAGCCGCAGCCGTCGCCCTACCCTGGGACCCGCGGCTGCGGGTGGCTGTCCGCCGTTCCTGAGCCAAGTGTCCTCACCTCGGGATATTATGTGGTCGGCAACCGGTGCCGAGACTTCGTCCGCTCTTGCCGAGAGGTCGGCCGCAATCGTGACAAAGTCGTAGTCGATATGGTTTAAGCACAGCAGGACGTTCATGAGGTCGAATCCACTCAACGCCGCTTTGTGGTCGGATGGGGCGTAGACATAGTCCGGCCTGCCCAAATCGCCTTCCTGACGAAGTGAGACGCCCGGCATCCCGACATGTTCCTCCAGGCCCCGTGCCCTGTCACGGTCCTTCCAATCGTCCCGAATCTCCAGACTGATCCGGCCATGACCGGTACCGGCTGCTGTTCCGCCGGTTTTTAACCTGCCGCGCTTCACGATTCTCTTCAGCCTGCGTGCTCCGGCAATGGTTTCGGTTCTTAGGGAGCAAAGATGTCCGTGAAGTCGGGCCAAACGAATCGCCTCCCGTGATCCGACACGGGAGGCCAGGAGACCGTAGTATCGGGCAAGAACCTTCTTTATACGTGGGTTGGACCGCAAGAACGACGAGATGCTGTTTACCGCTTGTGCCGTACGACTGTGCTTCCGGGCATACTGCTGAATCATCAACGGGACTGTCACATCACGAGCCAATTTCTTCAAATGTGGGGGGAGTATGTCGAAGTACGCCGAGCGTGCCAAACCCGCATTGGCGTACGATTGCGCCGTAACATTCCACCCCTCGTCCCTCACCCTATAGAAGAAGAGTTCGTCGGGCACAACATCGAGACGGTAACCTCTGAGTGCAAGTCTTGCCAGGAAATGCCAGTCTTCAAGTCCGAATCCTTGACGATTGATGAAGCCTCCAAGGTCTCGAAAAACCGTCGCCTTAATACAGAAGTTGGTGTCGCCGAAACAGTTCTCGAAAATTCCCAGTTCGAGGCAGGGGCCCAGGGGCGTGAAGGTAATGTCCGGTTCTCCGCACAGCTGGCCGTCACCTCGAAATGTCACAAACCAACAGGTGAGACAATCCGCCCGGGAGTGAACCATGCCCCGCACGAAACTGGAAATCATCAATGGACCCGCAATGTTGTCCGAATCCATGAAGATGATTAAGCCGTCGGCGACGAGCCCTGCTGCAAGATTTCTGGCGGCCCCCGGCCCCTCGTTTTGTCCCTTCTTTATGAACCGAAACATCGGTTCGCTGTATTTTTCGGCAAGTCGGTCGAGATCTTCAAGCACCGCCGGAGTAGTGCTCCCGTCGTCAACAATAATCACTCTGAAATTTGAGTAATCGTTCTTGCGGAGGGATTCAAGTGCCATCCCCAGATTTGTCGTGTCCCGGTAATGCGCAATGCAAACGGTCACCTCCGGTAATTCGCCGAGGGCACCGTCGGACGCACGGATCGAAGTACTTGTCGGTCCGTCCGCGGGGTTCTCCATCAAGTGGAAAGCGCTCATATAATCGGCTTCCGGGCTCAAGGGCCTAACCCTGTCTTCCGGGATTTCCCATCCATTCCTCCCGGCCCACTCATGGACACACCAATCGTCCACCAGCACGACATCGGAATTCTCCACGCAATACCTTTCAGCAAAGTCTATCTGCGCTTCCTGAAGGGGATCTTCAGGGAAGGTTGCCAGCCGGAAACGCTGAAGTTCATGGACCGAATGGAACAGCGTCAGGATTGGTGTTCGTTGAAGCGCAGTCCCTGTTCTTCGTGCACGGATCGAGACAAATCCCGGAGCATCACGGTCGTCAAAAATAGCAACGTCGTATTGGACGACTCTGAGATGCTGATAGATCTGGTAAGAGCGTTGAAGAAACGGCACATTATGGAGAAATCGTTTGCCCTTTATTTTAAACTTTTCGGTGGTCACGTCCGAGAGTCTCTTCACCACTACATTCACGTCAAGCTGCTTCTGTGCTGAGGTCGCTAAGGCCTCGCCGTCGGCCTCGCCCAACAGGACAACGGTTACGGAGGGCCGGCGATGTCGTATAGGTGCGATGAGGTTTCTAAGACGCCCAAGGCCCAACGCATCCCAGGTTCTATTTCCGCCGGCTGGAGCGGGAAGAACTAAGCACACGCGTGGTAGGTGGGAACCTGATGATTGATCCGATCTCACGAACAGTCCTCCCCTGAAGGTACTCCTTCGGTGCAAGCCGCTGGGAAATCTTTGACAGGCTGCTGATTGGGCTCACACCCGTGTTGCCGCGACACAGACGGCGCTATGTGTCGCCGTATTCGAGCCACGGAGCACTCAGTCATTGTCCTGACGCGTGAAAAGCATCTTGTCCCAAGCATCGATGCACGTGCTATAGGCTCCACACAGTCTCATCTCCGGCCGCCTCCGGTTCGGCACCCTCGCGACCGTGAGCTGGCCCTCTTACTCCTTCTTCCGCCAACTCCATAGGCAGGGCACATCCAGCACCCCAAGGGTTTCCGCCCGGCCGCGGGCCTCCAGACGTATCTTTTCGGAAGCAACGTGCCCTACTCCGCCATTGGACGAGCCGTTGATCCGCGTCCACAGATAATACGATCCGGAACCGAGCGACAGGCCCGGCAGCGTCGCCTCCACGTCATATACTCCCGGGTCGAACGACGGGCAAACTTGGCTGAAATCGGTCTGGTGATGGATCACGCATCGGCCCGAATTGTCTTCCAGCACGAGATCCAGACGTGCTTGCGCAAGGCAAATCTCGGTGCGCACCTCCATGTGCGCGGTGAGCGGCACCCCCGGAATCAGGTGGTGTGACTCTTCGCCGTTCAGGACGGTTTTCAGATGCACAATTTCCACGCCTTGCAGTGCTTGCCGTTCACGTGGAATGCCTTGATCTCCCTCCAGGATGCGGAGGTATTCCGTCACAGCCTCATTGGTCGGTCCGGCAAAGACCAGTTCGCCCCGGTTCAGAACAGCGGTCACGCTGCACAAGGATTTTATCGACTGCATACTATGGGAGACGAGGATCACGGTCCTCCCGTCCCTGGACACGGATTCCATTTTCCCTTGACTCTTCTTCTGAAACGACGCGTCGCCTACTGCCAGAACTTCATCGAGCAAGAGGATCTCGGGTTCGAGATGCGCGGCCACCGAAAATGCCAGACGGACCTGCATCCCGCTGGAATACCGCTTGACCGGGGTATCGAGAAACTCTTCGACACCGGAGAACTCCACAATGGTGTCGAACTTCTTGTCGATCTCTCTCCTGGTCATACCAAGAATGACTCCATTGAGATACACGTTTTCCCGTCCCGTGAGTTCCGGGTGAAACCCGGTCCCCACCTCCAGCAGGCTGCCGACTTTTCCGAAGATCTCGATGCGTCCCGTGGTGGGTTTGGTGATTCTAGCGAGTATCTTCAACAGCGTGCTCTTGCCCGAACCGTTTGCACCGACGAGGCCCAGGATCTGTCCCTTCTTGATGTCAAGGGAAACACCCTTCAAGGCCCAGAAATAAGAATCATCCACCGGCCGCGGCCGGCTGCGGTTCGTCGGCGCCCAACGGCCGGCTATTCCCAAGACCGCTTCCTTGAAGGACTCCCGCTGAAAGGTCGTTTCACCCTTTCTATACCGCTTTCCAACACCCTGAATACGGATCGCCGTATCACTCACATGCGGGCCCTCCGTCGGCCTCGGCACACACCGGAGGCCATAGACGACACTGCTCAGATAACATCAGCCAATCCTTCAGAATTCTTAATGAAATATAAAAAGCCGATGGATAACAGAGCCAGGGCGGACACCATGCCTAAAACGATTTCGGTCATGGGAAAAGGCCCGCTTCCCATAATGGTCCAACGGAATCCCTCAATGGCTCCCACCATGGGGTTCAGCGAGTAGAGGAGTTTCCAGCGCTCCGGCACAAGGCTTGTCGGATAAATCACCGGGCTCATGAAGAACCACATTTGCGTCAACACTGCCATAAGATTCTGAAAATCCCGGTACCTGGCTATCAACGGGGCAAACAAGAGACCCATCCCGAATGTGGCCGCCAACACAATCACAAAGAGTACTGGAACCAGGAGCAGGCGTATTGACGGCCAAATGCCGCTATAGAGCATCAAGCCGATCAGGGTGACAAGAGCCATGCCCAGGTCCACGAACTGAGCCACAACGGGTGCTGCGGGAATGAACAGAATGGGGCAATAGACCCGGTTCAGAAGAAAACCGTTTGAAAGCAGACTCTCCGAGGAGAGGCTCATGCCCGTGACGAAGAAGTTCCAGAATACGAGTGCCGAATAATAGAAGAGGGGGTACGGTATCCCATCGGTCGGGAATTTGACCACGTACCCGAGGAATACCGTGAATACGATCATGAGCATCAGCGGTTTCAGGAATGCCCATGCACTGCCGAGTATTGTCTGCTTGAACCGGACCTTCAGATCTCTGAGAGCCAGGAACCAAAAAAGGTCCAGCTTGTCCCGGTACTCGTCCCAGTTAATAAGAAACGGAGGCCTATTCGAGTCGATTACAACCGACGGGGTTCCGGGTATTTCTTTGCTCCCTCCGCGAAACAGACTCATGCAATGCTCTCCAATACTTTGGTATTACCGGCTTATCCTTGAGCAGAGCCGGTCATACAGCCGCAGGTAGTGTTCCGTCGTCCGTTGCTGGATGAACTTCCCGGCCACCGTACGCCTCGCATTGTTCACCAGTCGTTCACGATACCCGGAGTCTTCGGCCAACTTCCTTATTGCAGGCACATATCGACGAGGGTCCCGTTCCTTAATGAGAACGCCGGATACCTCGTTTTCGATAATTTCAGGTATGCCGCTGACGTCGGCGGCCACGAGGGGAATTCCCATGTACATGAGCTCGAGCGGTGCCAAGGGAAGTCCTTCCCATCGCGAGGGAAAGACTACGACCGCTGAGTCGGCGATCTCCTTCAGAGCTTCCCCGCGGGGCAGCGGACCGCAGAGTTTGACACAATCGGTAAGACCATGTTGCTCTATTGCTCTTCTCACGTCCCTTTCCATATCCCCGCCGCCCACGATTTTTGCGATGTATCCTTCGGCTGCAAGAATTCTTACGATTTCCAGAAACAGCAAAGGATCCTTTTGGTAGGTGAGACGTCCGAAAAATCCTATGGAAGTTGGATCCGTGTGGGATTTCTGCGGTATATCCTCGAGATTGACTCCATTGTAGACCACCGTGCCTCTTTCGTCCGCCGGCAAAATGCGCCATTCCCGTGCCAAACAGCGGTCATAATGGCACACGAATGTCGTTATGTCGGCCCATCCACTGATACGTCTTTCCGCCAAAGCGGCCAGGTGACGTATTCCCCAAGGTTTTCTCAGAAAGTGATACCCGTGAACCGTGTATATGACCGGTGTACGCTTGCGGTTCGAAGGCATCATACCGGCGAAAAATCCCGCGCGGCCGCCGTGCAGGTGGACTACGTCCGGCTCATAGCTTCTCGTAAGACGATGCAACTTGATCGTAACGCCGGGATCCAAACGAGACCTGAAGAAGTCCATGCCGGATACGGAAATCCCCATCCCGCGGGCTTCATCCAAAGCATACGAATCATTCTGACACACAAAATGGAGGTCCTCACCCATTCCCTTCAGATCTTTCAGAAGGGCGAGCACCTGGGTTGTGCCGCCGCCGGGCCTCCCGTCGGCGATGATTTGCAGCAGTCTCATGATGGGGAACGGGATGCCCGGTCGTCCGGAAACAGATCAGATCTTTGCGAACAGACCGAGATTTCTCACCAATCCAGTCTTGAAGAACCGGTATTTCAGAAGCGTCCTGCGTTTGGCCAGGATACCCTTTTCACCCAGGGACGAGTAATCCCGGAGCATTTCCCGGTGACGTGAGGACAGGGAATCGCCGTAACGGTTCAGGAGCTCCGCTGCCTGCCTGCGGGAAGCGACAAGAGGGGTCCGGTCACGGATCTTCATAATCTTTTCAAGAATGTAGGCTGCGCCCCAGCGACGGACACCAACAGTGTTGGCTTCATGCTGACGATACAATACGGTGGGCTCCGATATGTAGGAAGTCCGGCCAAAGCAAAGGGAAACGAGAGCCGTCCACCAATCGTACTGAACCACGTTTTCGGGTATCGGCGTTGCCCGCTTCTTGAGGGCGCTGTTGATCATCACCGTGCAACCGAAAACCATGTTCTGAACCAACAGGCGATTAAGGCTTGTACTGAATGCAGGATTGTTGTATCCATAGTGCCAGGCCGACGCATCGAGTTGACGAAGACTCGAATCAACCACGCTCGCGTCGGTATGAACCAGAACCGGCGTTCCGTCTCCGACTTCACTCTCCATTGCCCGCATACAATGGAGCGTTTTCTCCATCTTGTCGGGCAACCAGACGTCATCCTGGTCGCAGAACATGTAATACCTCGACTCGGTCAGATCCAGAAGACGGGAGAAACTTCCGTCCACCCCCAGCCTGGGACCGCCTTCATCAACGACATGAAAGCGTCCGGGCCGGCGCCGGGCGAACTCCGATACTATGGAGGCAGTGTCATCCTCAGACCCGTCGTCCCTTGTGACGATGCGCCATTGGGGCCATGACTGTTCGAGGATGGATTGGATTTGCCCGGCGACAAAGCGTTCCCCGTTGAAGGTGGGCAAGAGAACGGCAATCGTCGGGAGCAGTCGACTCACGGCCGCCTCCAAATGACCTTTATGGCGAACTTCGCCTCCATCGGACTGCCATAGGCCACCGATATAACACTGTTTATCGTTCTTTCCTTGCTATTGGGCAGTAATTCGTTCCCGTCCCTCGTATCCACTGATCGGAGATCCTCAATGGGGAGACCGACAGGCTTTCCGGCCCTGCGTTCGACCCTGACGCCTATCTCGGAGCAGTTTATCGGCTGCATGCAGGTCCGGCGAAAGCGGTTCGCACCTTAGCATCGGCCCAGTAGTATGTCAACAGCGCCGGGACCCGTCCGCAGAGTCTTCCTACCCTCTTTCCGAAGCGGCGTCACCGCGCGTCTCACAACGGGCGGTACTACAATGCTTGGTGTCTGTCCTAAAACAAATCCTGCAAGTCGGCAATCCGGGGACACGATTCCGAGTTTTGCGAGGTCGCATGGCGCCGTTCGCAAAATCGGATCATGTCCCCGATTGCCGGCGGCCCACGGGACTCCGAGCCGAAGACCGGGCAGAGCCCGACGGATAGGCATTCCCAGGCAGGAGCCTGGGAACGAGAAGGAAAAGTCCCCCTCCGTCTCGTTCTCGTAGGGGTAGGCCCCCGTGCCTACCCGGGCGGCCACAGAGGGCCGCCCCTACAGCACAAGGATGTGGTGAGCGAAGCGAATCCCGCGTCTCGCGGGATCGAGAAAAGACCGCGAATCCCGCGTCCCGCGGGACGGTTCACCCCGCTCAAAGCGGGATTCACCACATCCTACGAAAATGTGCTCTAAAGCGTCTCCCAGCTTTCCTCCAACGTCCCCTGATCCAGAAGGTCCCGTATGCTTTCCAGATCGTGCATGGTCTCGAAATTGCGCACCTTGGTCTCACCCATGACGTTTCCGGCATAGTAAGGTCTGTTCTGCAGAAGACCCTTGAGAAGTCCGGCCAATGGGTAGCCGACGTTTTCCACTCCCCCGTCGTAGTCCCTGAGCAGCTTCTGAGCTTCCTTGCGCAGGTCGAGAATGAGACTGAACCCCCTCCGGAACAGGAATTCCACATGATTCGCCCTGAGGAGTCCGGCAGCCCTGGTTGCGTCATCCTCGCAAAACTCCTCGAGCGCGATGTTGATGTACCCGCCCACCTTCTTCAGACTCCCCTGAAGTTCCTCCACCGATCCCGGGTCCCTTCCGTCCGCGACCATGACCTTGTTGGCCAAATGGGCCAACTCGACTGAAAGTCTGTCGTTTTCTCGGGAATCGGAGATCTCTTTCAGCGATCTCTTGAAAAGCGTGTCCTCAGTCAGGACCTTTAAGGGGTACCAAATGGAAGGAGCGGAATCATCGTCTTCTTCCCGCATGTCTTCGCCGGAGAATGGTGATTCCGCGATTTGTCCGCGGAGCAGATACTGATATATCTCCAGCGCCTCGTCGAACTCCGGAAAACCTTTGTCGGCAAGACGGGACCTCCGCCATTTGCCCGCCATCTCCTCGGTTTCCAGATTCAACCCCATTGCCAGCTCTTCCATTACACCGAAATAGTACTTCGTATTCCACTCGAACATCACTCCCAAGAAACTCTTGATCGCTTCCCGGGACTCATGAACCATGAAATCCAGGAAGAAGACATCATCGAGAGTGAACGGCGGCAGCGTGTCCCTCTGTTCGAGCAGATCCACCTCGGGATTTCTGACCTTCACCGTGATGAACTTGTTCATCGCGGTTACCACCAGTTCCGGATCGGAAGTCTGCAACAGATGCAGCATCTTGTCTTGGCCGATTGACGAGATAATCTCCAACCAACGGGTTGCGGACGGTGTATGAAACATGTCGTTCTTCCACAGGTCAACATCGAGCAGGTAGAGGAGTTGACTCCCCGAGGTTGCCGAGATGAGGCCGAGGGCGTTCTCCTCACCCAGGTCCTTGATAGTGAAAAACACCTCTTCGGGAGACAGTGCGCGCATGAGTTCCGCCGGCCGGGCTACGGAGCTTATCAATCCCTCCCGGGCCTCGGCGGAGAGATCCCGAAAAATGCTCACCCGCTTCTCCACCGGAAGCGTATTGAAGATCTCGACAATCTGAATCGCTTCTTCCACGGAGTCTTTGTTTTCCATGCCGGTAGTGTAGCCTGCCGACGATCTCAAGGCAATATATTACGGCATCGATCCGGACTCGAATTCGGGGTTACGGACGAACCCGTATTGACGGCCCGGGGCTCATCGTTTAGATTGATTGACGATCCGCCGAGACCGAGGCCGTGATCCGGCCCAACGAACCCGGTGCAGGCAATTTTCCGCAAGTTCAGGAGTCAAAGATGGAAAAATTGACCGGTAAGGCAATTATTGCCATGGGTGGAGGCCCCACTGCAGTGATCAACCAGTCACTGGTGGGAGCGGTGCTTCAAGCCCGACAGTATCCACACATTACTCAGTTTTACGGGGCATTCAGGGGAGTGGAAGGTCTGGTGGAAGAGCAGCTGGTGAACCTGTCGGAGGGAACCCGTCACAATCTCGAGATGGTTGCGAGAACCCCCGGTGCAGGCATCCGCAGCACGAGGGTCAAACCGGATGAAGAACACTGCAAGCGCATCTTCGAGGTGTGCAAGGCTCACGGCATTCATTATTTCTTCTACATCGGGGGAAACGATTCTGCGGAAACATGCAGCATTGTGAATAAATTCGCCTTGGAAGAGAGTTACGAGCTCAGGGTCATGCACATTCCCAAGACGATCGACAATGACCTGCTCGTGACCGATCATTGTCCGGGATACGGCTCCGCGGCAAAATTCGTAGCCCAGGCCTTTTCCGGTGCAAATTTGGACAACCGTTCCATCCCCGGCGTTTACATAGGAGTGGTAATGGGGAGGCACGCGGGGTTTCTGACCGCCGCATCCGTTTTCGCGAGGAAATATGAGGACGACGGACCTCACCTCATTTACCTGCCCGAGCGGCCCTTTGATAGCGATGAATTTCTCGGAAGCGTGGAAGAAGCTTACAGGAAGTACGGCAGGGCGGTGGTCGCCGTGTCGGAAGGAATCCAGACTCCTGAAGACGTCCCGGTGGCGGCGACGCTGGTGAAGGAGGTCGAAAGAGACTCCCACGGCAATATTCAGCTTTCGGGAAGCACAAGCCTGGGAGACGCACTCATGAATCTCGTGAAGACGAAGCTGAAGATCAAGAGAGTGCGGTCCGACACGTTCGGTTATCTTCAAAGATCCTTTCTCGGCTGCGTAAGCGACGTCGATGCAAACGAAGCCAGGGAAGTGGGTGAGCGTGCCGTCCAGATAGCCGCATGGCATAGAGTCGACGGATCCATAACAATCGAGAGAGTCGGTGATTACAGCGTAAAGTATAATCTATCTTCTCTTCGGGATGTGGCAAGAGAGACCAAGTCTATGCCGGATTCCTTCATAGACGGAGTCAACAATGTCACCACGGAGTTCAAGAATTACGCGAGACCCTTGATGGGGCAGCTTCCCGTCTACGAGCGCATTCATGCTCCCAAAGTGGAGCCGATTCTGACTAAGGGAGCGGAGAAAACGCTTCTATGAAGCATTGCTTTGCCGAGAGGTCTTAATCGGAGGTTGCATTGCGAAGCCATATAATGACGAAAGGACTTGGAAGAGCGCCTTCCAGGTCGCTCATGAAGGCCATGGGTATGACTGAAGAGGAGATTTCCCGGCCTCTGATCGGGGTTGCAAACTCCGCCAACGAGTACATACCCGGCCATATCCATTTGGACAAGATTGCCGAGGCGGTGAAGGCCGGAGTCAGAACCGCGGGAGGCACCCCGCTGGAGTTCCGCACCATCGGAGTGTGCGACGGATTGGCCATGGGACACTCCGGAATGCGGTACTCGCTGGCATCGAGGGAACTCATAGCCGACTCGGTGGAGACCATGCTCGAGGCTCATCCGCTGGACGGATTGGTCCTTATACCGAACTGCGACAAGATCGTCCCGGGTATGCTCATGGCCGCGCTGCGACTGAACATCCCCGCGGTGGTCGTCAGTGGCGGCCCCATGCTGGCCGGTAACTTTCGCGGCGCACCCGTGGACCTGGTGGGGGTGTTCGAGGGTGTCGGGAGAGTCAAGGCCGGAGCCATGACCGAAGAGGATCTTGCGGAACTGGAAGAGTGTGCGTGCCCCGGATGCGGCTCCTGTGCAGGAATGTTCACCGCCAACTCCATGAACTGCCTGACGGAAGCTCTGGGTCTGGGACTGCCGGGAAACGGCACGATTCCGGCCGTAGATGCCGCCCGGATCCGGCTGGCAAAGACCGCCGGCATGAAGGTGATGGAGCTTTTCGAAAAGGACATCCGGCCACGCAGCATCGCGACCTTTGAAGCGTTCAAGAATGCCTTGGCCGTCGACATGGCTTTGGGGTGCTCGACGAACACCGTGCTCCATGTTCCGGCCATAGCACGTGAAGCGGATCTCTCAATCACGTTGGATCTCTTTGACGAGATCAGTGCCAAGACTCCTCACATCTGTTCGTTGTCTCCGGCAGGCCCGAACCGTCTTGCGGACCTGGATAGAGCGGGCGGCGTTCCCGCGGTCATGAAGCAGCTCGTGGAAAAGGGCTTGGCCGATCCCGAAGTCCTCACCGTGACCGGTGAGAAGCTCGGAAGGAATTTGGAATCGGTCCGGGTATTGGATTCGGAAGTGGTTCGGCCGCTGGACAATCCTCACAGTCCATTCGGAGGCATTGCAATCATACGCGGCAACCTCGCGCCCGACGGAGCAGTAGTGAAACGGTCCGCCGTAGATCCCAAGATGTTGAAGAACTCCGGGCCGGCAAGGGTCTTCGATTCGGAAGAGTCCGCAGTGGATGCCATTTTGGATGGTAAGATCAATCCCGGCGACATTGTGGTCATCCGCTACGAAGGACCGCGCGGGGGTCCCGGAATGAGAGAAATGCTCAATCCCACGTCGGCACTGGCCGGCATGGGGTTGGACCAGTCCGTCGCGCTGATTACCGATGGAAGATTCAGCGGCGGCACCCGCGGCGCGGCCATCGGCCACGTTTCACCCGAGGCGGCCCACGGAGGGACCATTGCGCTGATTCGAGAGGGCGATGAAATCAGCATCGACATCCCGGGGAAGAGCATCGACGTGAATCTTTCCGACTCCGAGCTGAACAAACGCAGGGAGGAATGGAAACCGCCCGCACCTTCGGTGACAAGAGGGTACTTGGCCCGTTACGCGGCAGCGGTCACCTCCGCCGCGGAGGGAGCGATCGTGAGATAGGGTTTGAATGGTCCCCGGGCACACGGGCCCGGACGGCGAAGGACTTTTGCGAGGCTCGCTCCTGAAGGTGGGGCGGGCGTCCCTGCCGTTTTCGTGGGACGGGCGTCCCTGCCCGTCAATCTTCGTGGGATGGGCGTCCCGTCATCTCCCCGGCCTAGGCCGGGAAAAGACGGAGCCCGACAGGCGACCGTATAGAGGTGTGCCAAGGAAGAAATGGGCCTACCCGGTCGGACCCCAAGCCATGCACGGAATTCATGAGTCTGAGATCCAGTACATGATCCTGGCACTCGAACGTGCCCGGGAAGCCGCGGAACATGGTGAAACCCCGGTAGGGGCCGTCATTGTTCACGATGGGAAGATCCTTGGCACCGGGTACAATCTGGTCGAGACCCTGAAGGATCCCACGGCCCACGCGGAGATCGTTGCTCTGCGAGACGCCGCGCGTACCACAGGTGATTGGAGATTGCCGAACGCCGACGTATATGTTACATTGGAACCGTGCATTATGTGCGCGGCCGCACTGCTTCATGCCCGGGTCAAACGCGTGGTATACGGAGCCGTGGACTACCGGTGGGGCGGAATGGGCGGCTTGTTCGACCTGGCGCACGACCCCAGGATCAACCATGAGATTGAGGTCGTGACCGGGGTCATGGAAGACGAGGCTGCAAACCTGCTCCGGCTGTTTTACAGAGGACTGCGCGGTAATGCCGATTGAAGGCCTTGCCCCCGGCGGAGAGATGCCCGAGAGGCCGAAGGGGGTTGACTCGAAATCAACTGTACGCTCGTCGTACCGGGGGTTCGAATCCCTCTCTCTCCGCCACATTCCACAATAAAATCAAGCAAGACCGACTTTCTCGGGTTATCTCCGTTCCAAGAGTTGCACTGTATCCGCAACCGGCGACATGGGTTACAAGCTATCCACAGGGGGCGCTCGGGTAGGCTGAGAATTCCACAGGGACGAGTTCTCCACAAGCTGCGCGGCAAAGAGAGCGCAGCGTCCCGGCTGGTTGACGGTCTGGGAGATATGAGGATATCATGACCGTAACAACCAAGGAGGTCCCTGTTATGGAGCCTATGACCGAACAATGGACGGAATCTCAGATCATGCGCCTACCCGACGTACCGGGTAAATATGAACTCGTTGAAGGAGAGCTTGTCGTGGTAGCAGCCGGCCGTGAACATGAGGATGTGATTCTTGCTCTGAACCTTCTCCTGACAAATTTCGTGATAGCTCACGGGTTAGGACGCGTCTACCAAGCCAGCCTTGGGTATTGGATGCGTAACGGCAATTTCCGGTCCCCCGACGTCTCGTTCGTGGCCAAGGACCGTCTTGACGGTATGACCAGAGATCCGAAAGGTTTCCTCCATGGGGCTCCCGACCTGGCAATCGAGATCCTCTCTCCGTCGAACACGGTTCAAACCATGAAGAAGAAGGCCCTCGAGTACTTCGAGTCCGGCTCACGACTTGTGTGGCTCGTTGTCCCCGATGATCGAATCGTTGTGGTCCTTCGTCCGGACGGAACAGAGACACCCATCACAGATACCCTCACCGGAGAGGATGTTGTACCAGGGTTCTCGGTTACCATAACGGAAGTGTTCAAGTATCTGTAGTGTCGCTATAGTTCATGGTTGCGGTACTCGAAATCAACTGTACGCTCGTCGTACCGGGGGTTCGAATCCCTCTCTCTCCGCCACATTCCACAATGAAATCAAATGACGATTCTATAGCATGGTCACTCTGAAAACGTTGACCCGGTTGGGTAGGTCTCGAACAATGAATCGTTCTTACCGCCTTTCTTGGCTTCGTACATCACTCGATCCGCCCTTTGGATCATCTCGTCCACGGATTTGGGCGCACTGAGAAATGTCACGGTACCGATACTTGCGGTAACCATCCCCCCGCGCGCCTTGGCCAATTCCTTCGACAGGCTGCTTTGTAGCCGGCCGATGATCCTTTGAGCCAACTTCGGTCTCGTCTCGGGGAGTAACACGGCAAACTCATCGCCTCCCAAGCGGGCTACGAGATCCGTGTTGCGAAGACTGCTCCTAAGCACCGTTGCCACGTTGACCAAGAGCTCGTCACCCGAGCTGTGGCCGAAGGTGTCGTTGATTTCCTTGAAGTTGTCGAGATCGACGTAGGCCACACTTAAGGGCCGATTGTATCTGACGGCTCTCTTCATCTCTCTGAGCGCCCTTTCGCGAAATCCTCTGGAATTGGCCATACCGGTCAAGATATCCGTCTGGGTGGACTCCTTGAGCGACTCGATCAATAATCTCGTCCGGACTAATGAAACCGCGACAATGAGAAAAAACGCGAGCCTCACCAACGTGTTCCAAGTGGGCATTACGGTGTGCGAATAGGGGTGTCCGGAGGTGAAATCCGCGATGAGCCAAGTAACCGCGCCCAGCACGGAGATCAAGATTGCGGCTTTCATGTCTCCCCGACGGCTGACAAGGGCAATGGGGATCAGGTAGAATACTGAAAACGAGAACTCATAACCGGTGAAATGGTCCAGTACCCCGATGAGAAGGAGTTGCAACATGCCCACTGCCGCCACAAGCCTTGTGGGCAGTTTATCCAACCATTTCAGTGACTGGGAAAGCGTTCTTCGTATGGCCTCCTGCGGGTGCATGTCTCCATCGGTCTCCATTTTCCCAACAGTCTCATAACGTTTCAGCAGGTGTCGAGAAAGAAATGGTGAGTCTACTATTCCGGCGGGTTGGGAGCGGGTGGATTCCGCCGATATCGGTTGACGTCCCGGACGGCAAGCCTTCTTTCCGTTCAACGTTCCCAAGAGATCCGGCGGATTTCACCGTCCGGCAACAGGGTTTCTATACGAGCCGATCTCGAACCCGACCAGCGAGCCCTCCAGGGTTGCCGAGGACTCTCCGGGGACGGCGAGCGCCCGCACTCCCTGCTCAACGGGATCCGGGATGGGAATACTGAACGTGAACGTGCTTCCCTTGCCGGGTCCTTCACTGTGGGCCCAGATATTGCCGCCGTGCAGTTCAACCAGTCTATGCGTCAAAGCCAGTCCCAGCCCGGTTCCATCGTGATGTCGGCTCGAGGATGAATCGATCTGCTCGAAGGCACGGAAGATGCGTTCGCGGTCTTCCACCCGGAGGCCGATACCCGTATCGGAAACGCTTACCAGGAGACCCCTGCCTCGCTTTCGGACGATTATACCGATCCGCCCCCCGTCGGGCGTAAACTTCACGGCATTTGAGAGAAGATTGAACATAATCTGCCGGAGCTTCGTCTCATCCGCGGTTATGGTATTCAACACAAGGCTCTCATCGATCTTGGCCTCTACACTGAGGACGTGCTTGTGGGCCGTCTCTTGTATCATCGACAGGCTGTCTCTCAGTACCTCCTCGATGCTCACATCGGTCACCCGCAAATCCATTTTTCCCGATTCAATCTTGGAGAGATCCAGGACGCCGTTTATGAGATGCAGAAGATGTCGACCGCTCGCCGTAACATGTCCCGCGAATCTGAGCTGTTTGTCATTGAGGGAGCCAAAGGTCTGTTCTTCCAGGATCTCGGAAAAACCGATGATGGCGTTGAGCGGAGTGCGGAGTTCATGGCTCATGTTCGCAAGGAACCGGCTCTTGGCTATGTTGGCGCTTTCCGCCCTATTTTTTGCCTGAATCAGCTCTTCCTGGGCACGTTTCCGTTCCGTAATGTCCATCAAGTTTGCGAGAATCGCCGGGCGGCCCTCATGTTCGATGACCGCGGCAAGGACCTCGGTCCATCTCATCTCGCCGGCCCTTGTCCGGACTCTCAGTTGATATTGAGTTGGAGCCGGTTCTCCGCGAAGCCTGGCTGCCGCCAGGATCTCGGTCATCGCTCGATCCTCGGGCGCAACAAGATCCCAAATTGTCGTGCCGATCAGCTCGTCCGCGGAATAGCCAAGCGTCCGGGCACCGCGCTCATTGATGTATACGACCTTGCCGTCTTGCTGGACACAGATCCCCGTCAGGGAGTTTTCCGCCAAGGCCCGGTACCGTTCTTCGCTCGCCCGTAATTGTTCCTCCGCCCTCTTACGCTCCGTAATGTCCCGTGAAATGGACTGGAATCCGATAACGCGGTCGCCCTCGAGAAGCAAGTGCGTACGCTGGCCGATCCATACGGTTTCCCTCTCGCTTGTGAGAACAAGGTATTCTTTATACGTGTCCGGGATACGGTTTTCAGACTGAGTTCGGTAGAACCGGCAAATTTCGTTTCTGAATGCCGGGTGAACGAGTTCGAGAAAGTGCTTCCCGATGACCTCGTCTTCGGAATACCCCGTAATCCGTAAGGCAACCGTATTCACGAAGGTGAAATAACCTTTCTCGTCGGTCTCACATATGATGTCGCTCGCGTTTTGCACGAATTGCCGGTACCGTCTTTCGCTTTCCCGAAGCGCAGTTTCCGTTTTCCTGAGTTCAATGATGAGACTCGACAATTCTTCCGTCTCTTTTAGGCGCAGGTTTCCGGCTTCTCTTGCGACATTCTTGTAATATTCGATTTCCTTCCGTGCTTGTTCGAGCTGAACCGCCAAGTCATTATCCGGGCGATCGGCCATCTCTTCACCCCCTAGTCAAGATCGGCAACACCCCCGCGATGAGCCTGTGGACAAATGCATCCTTTTGAATACTCCGAATTGCTCCCCCGCGTTCGCGTCCACCGTAAGGCGTTTACCGGGCAATCGTCGGTTCCGGTCCCGACCGACGCACACAGCGTCCATCAAACGTACCACCGGTTTCCCATCCACTTCGTAAATCAATGGTCCCTCCATTCCCGTGGTGGTACGGCAGATTCCGTCTCTTGGACTGCAGCCGTGCATTTTGGTCTAATCCGTGGGAGGCCGTTTCATGGAATCATGGAACATCAGGAAAAGCTTGTTTTCGATGATGATCCGGCGGCCCCAACGCCCGTCATCCGGCACCTGCTATTGATCCTCGTGCTGTCCCGTCTAATCAGTGAGATCGGGTTTGCAGTCCCCAGGCTCGTGCCGTGTCCTTTGCCGGCCAAGACCGCACTGAGAACTCCGGGACGCCGCCCGGCCCCGTCGTTTCCCATGTCGTTTGTTTGCAAATCCATTGGTATGAGTCCATGCGCAGTATACTCCAAGCTCCCCTCATGGTCAAAGTTTACACGACGCATTGTCCGTTTCTCTTGGGGACTGCCGGTCTCTGCAATTGCGGATCGAGGCCCGGGGCCGTATCGAGCCTGCGGCGGGCATGGGCTGAAACACGTATGGGGCTTCATTCCAGGAACACCAAACCGGCCATCATGATGGTCTCCGTTCCCGGGTTCAGGTCGCCGGTCTCAGTCTTGTGCATCTCCCAGCCGAGCGTTCTCGATAACTCGTGCCAGTTGACCCCCATGCCGGAGAGTGAGGGGCGTGCCTTGCCCGGGTGACGACACTGCCCGCCTTCCTCAAGCGCCGCGCAAGCCTCGGTCTCGTAACAGAGCGTCTTCTTGCAGCCTCCCGACGAGTACCCGCGGGCCCGCTCAAATCCCAGAGAACGCGCCTGGTGCTCGATGCCTGCCGTTGTCTCGTGCAAGAGAAGAGAAGCCTCCCGACGCTCTGCTCCCTGTACGGCTTCCGCCGGCATGTCGAACTTGAAGGCCAGGACAAGAGTGAAGCCCTTGATGTGGTCTCGAAACCGGTCCGGTGTCATGGAGTGAGGCGGGCAATTGATCGATGTATTGTAATTGGGGCACGGCGGATCTGCGCAATAGCTACGAAAGCGGTCTTCCACGCGTATCCGTTCAACCCTCAAGACTTGCGCGTCGCTGATTCCCAGCGACCCGGCAAAAGCCTGCAATTCCGATATCCGTTCATCCCGCATCCTCTGATTGCCCATAGCTCTCATCCCGCCGTCATGTCCTGCATGTTGATTCGCCCGGCCGAGCCGCTCCGGGACTTGGCACGGGGCCAGCCGTGGACGATTATGTCACATTGCCTTGCGGAAGTCGAAATCCGTGCGGATTCATCCCCGCCGCGCAAACAGGAAGCCTTAATGATTCAAGGCTTCGTGCCGCTTGGACTCATGTTGATTCGGTGTGAAAAATCTTGACAACCGGAAGCATCCTACCATATATAGAAATTGCTATGTCTACCGGTAATTTCCACGCGACCGACGAAAAGGACGGGCGTAACGTGAGATTCGCATGCGGAGGACTGTAACGCCCGTGGAGAAGAACCCGCCCGAAATTCCCCTCGGTTTGTACCCATTCATATGGCTTCGGTTGAATATATGGCATATCAACGCATTCCAGTAGTCCGTACAGGAATGTTTTCGCAAAGGAGCATGAGAATGAGCGGTATCAACATTTATGTCGGAAACCTGTCCTTCGACGCAAGCGAGGACCAACTCAGGGAATTGTTCGAGGCTTATGGTCGGGTGGATTCGGCGAAGATCATCTCGGATCAGTTCACAGGGAGATCCCGTGGTTTCGGATTTGTTGAAATGGCGGATCGTGAAGAGGGGATGCGGGCAATCAAGGAATTGGACGAAAAGGACTTCGTCGGTCGAAATCTCCGAGTAAACGAGGCCCGTCCTAAGAGAAGCGGCGGACCCGGGGGGGATCCGGGAGGAGGACCCGGCGGCGGCAGGAGAGAGAGAAGAGAATCGCGCTGGTAGTGCCCGTGGCGCTTCCAATCGGGGCAGAAAGATAACGGAGAGGGTCCGCTCGCACGGACCCTTTTCTATTCGGCGGAAGGATCGCGTGTTGCCAGGAATGCACTTACAAGCAACAGTGCCGATCCCAGGGTGAGGACCAGCCAACCCCAATCTAATCCCACGAGAGCCGGCAAGTGACCGGCAACCTGCTCTGCGAACCCACCCAAGTCCCCGTGGGTTTGTGTGCCTCCGGCTATTGCCCCATTACCGGCACCCGATCCGGCACGTACGTGTTCCATGCGGGCCGCGAGATCGCCCAGCGCCCGGCGATAGTGAATAAACATAGAGCCCAACAAGGCAAACGAGACGAAACCGGTGACCCATAACCCGCCATATCGTTTCAGGACCACCAGCACAATGGATCCGGCGGCTATCACCATATACGCATATCCGGCGAGCGCAACTCCTTCGGCAACTTTTCCCACCTGGAAACAGTTGAGCCCGCCTACTATGGGGACGATCACGATAGGCGTAAACGTACCAAAGAAAAGAAATATGGTGCCAAGCCCACCGGAAATCATCTTCCAATCCGTGAAGTACTGCGGTGATTTCGCTACGGGAAAGCCGGCCTCTTTCCGGCTAGCTTGTTGATTCTGCCTGCCGCGGGAAAGGGAACCTTTTGTTGCCGCACCGTCCGTGCCGTCCAACCGCCGGCCGCCGACCAACGTATGGCAATTGCGGCATTCTTCGAGTCCCTCATCGAGGATTTTCCCGCAGGACGGACAAATCACGCCTGCAGAGCCGTTCTCCGGTTGCCTCTTCCCGGCCGGGATTTTCGGCGAGGACGGTGCCGACTGGGAGCCCCGGGCTTCCCGTTGCAGCCTGTCCGCCAATTCGTCCGCGGGTGTATGGAGAATCACGGAATCGGCACCCAGGCGTTTGATCGGGGACGGGTACAGCTTGCGGAAGAGGCTCTGGAGCCCTTTCTCGCTGAGTTTGTATTTCTCCATGAGCGCTTCGTGGGAGTATCCGTCCTCAATGTCTCGGAGAACTTCCCCGGCGCTTATTCGTCGACCGTTCTTCGCCATTTAGATCTCATCTCCAACGTGTTCCGTAGCTCATTGGCCGTTCTTCCCGGTTCCGTTCATAGTCTCGACAGTGTCCAGAATCAATGATACCGCCGTGCCCAAGCTTCCCTCATCGAAGGAAAAACTCGCTCCCGCCGCTGAGTAGAGTTGGGGAAGCCCGACGGTTCCTCCTAGGGAAAGGGCTTTGCGGTAGGCCTCGACCGCGGTCTTCCGGTCCTTTAGGGCCTTGTGCCATATTTGCGTTGCACCGAGTTGAGCCAGGCCATATTCCACGTAATAGAACGGTACGGTATGTATATGCAGTTTCCGGTGCCAGCCTGTTATTCTCTCCTGCTCCAAGCCCCTCCAATCGATCCACGGCGTGAATCGATCCTGGAGGCGTGCCCATGTTTCATCGCATTTGGAGGGGTTCACCGCGTCCGAAGGATTCTCGTACACCCAGTGCTGGAATGCATCCACGAGGGCCATGAAGGGCCAGAAGAGGATACACCACTCCAGATGTTGAGTAACGGCGCGTGCCGCGTCCTCCTTGGAGTAGAGGCCTCCCCGCTCATCGGAAAGGTACGGCGACGCGAGCAACTCCATCGCCATGGACGCCACTTCGGCAAATTCCATTCCAACCTGACGTTGCTGAAAGTACGGCAACGAGCTCCTTTCGAACGTGTGGAATGCATGACCCGATTCATGGAGCAGAGTCTGGACGTCATCGTGAACTCCGACGGCGTTCATAAATATGAACGGGCGCTTGGCCGCCGCAAACTCTGTGCAATAACCTCCGGGAGCCTTGTCCTTTCTGTTTTCCAGGTCCAGGAGCCCCTCACGGGACATTGTGTCGAAGTACCCGCCGAGGACCGGATCCACATTGTGAAAGATCACCGAGGCCTTTTCAACGAGCTCGGCCGCCGTGACGAACGGTGCCAGGGGCGGCCTGCAGAATGGATCCACGTCCATATCCCACGGACGCAAGGTTTCCAAGCCAAGTAATGTTCGGCGTCTCTCACAGATCCTTCCGGCCGCCGGAACAACGCACCGCTCGATTGCCTCATGGAAGCGGCGGCAGTCCTCAGGAGCGTAGTCAAACCGGAGCATCTGCTTCCACCGAAACGACCGGTAGTCCGAGAACCCTGCGTTGCCGGCAAGATCTCTGCGAACACCAAGAAACTCTCCCCAGAGGTCGTTGATTGCCCCCCGGTCCTCCATCTGACGGCCGGCCGCCAGTCGCCACGCACTCTCTCGGAGCGATCTGTCGGTTTCTTGGTACAGCGGGCGCATCTGCGCAATGGTCCGCTCTTCGCCATCCCACTTTACCGTCTGCGCTCCGACGATCTTGTCGTACTGATTCGTCAGTTTGTGTTCCTCCACGAGCAGGCGCAGATTCTCGCCGCGGAAGATCTCGGCTTCGGTACGCATCTTAAGAAGCGGAATTTCAAAGCCGGGCTCTTCCGCTCCGCTCTCGAGGATCTTCATCTTAAGCTTCTGTTCAGCTTCCTCCGAAGGAGGATAGATCTCATCCAGGAATTGATGATATCGTTCTTCAGCCCGCTTATCCGCGGTGTTCACCGTAGTGGCCACGTGGAGTCTCGAGAAAGCTTCCTCCAGTAATTCACTCAGCCGCGTCCAGTCGGACAGCCATTGGCCCACGTTGTCATCATAAATCTGCCGTTTCAGCAGATCCGCGTAGTACGGCTCGATCTCCTTCCAAGTCAGGTTACTCAGATTCACCGCATCCGAAGGCAACGCATCAAACATAACAACCTCCCTGCAAGACCGCCCCGCCGACCTGCAAGTCGGACGGTGCAAAGCAACGTGTGTCGCCCCATCATAGCAATGCGCAACCGAAGACACAACAGACGGCCGTGCTTGAAGTCGTCCCCCGTGGTGATGCCGGACCTTGCGCCTATGCCGGTGAGCCGCAGCCGGCGGATTTCAAGAGGAGTCCCGGCCGACCAAGAATCAACGCCGGAGAAGATTGAGATGAGAGAGGATCTATCCGGGCATCACCACTACTCACGCGGATTTCCTTGACGCTGAATATCGAGGCGTTCTCTGAGAATCCCTGCGATGCCGGCCGGATCGAAGGAGAAGCGGAGAACCGGCTTGCGCAAGACGCGATTCACGTGGGTTAGGATGTTCCAGTAAGGCCTCTTCAGGCGGAAGAACCGGCCGATGAGAGCTATCATGCCGGAGAAAGACAGATACCGTTCGTCAAAACCCGAAATCATCTGCGGGCATTGTGCTGCGCAGCGTGCCATTTCCCTGATGCCTTGTTCGAGGTCTATTTCGTTGGAGAGGTACCACAGAGAGTCCAGAGCATCGCTTTGTCCGTTCACGAATCCTTCCCTGCCGGCTATTTCCCATAACCGCGTGCCGGGATAGAGACGTATTCCCATGAAATAGTTGACCATGTTGAAAAAGGGACCGCCGTCTTGTTTCAAATACTTGAGGGTAAAGTCCAGGCTCTCCCGCAACGTCCGATTGGTCTCGCCCGGTCCTCCGACGAGAAAGAACCACATGGAGGTGAAACGGGACTTATTGACGGCTTCGGCCGCATGGATTACGTCATCGACGGTGAAGCCTTTCCGGTAGTTCCTGATCATGGTTTCCGAAGCGGATTCGGGCGTGATCATAAGGGAGGTGAAGCCGGCCTTCCGCATGAGCCGAAGGAATCCAAGATCCAACCTTTTGGGGCTGACGCCCATTGCCGTGAACCGGGTGCGCCACGGACGTCTCACGATTTCTTCCAAGATTTCAGTGCAATGGTCCAAAGGGTCATTGAAAACCGAGTCCACGAATTCGAAGCTCCCTGGATTATAATTGAACAGCGCTTCCTCGATCTCGTCCACCACTTCCCGGGGAGGTCTGAGTCTGAGCGTGTTGCCTTCCAGGACCTGATTGTACGTGCAGTAGATGCAGCGTTGCCTGCAACCCCTCTTCGTTTGAATACCGAAGCTGCCGCCCATCTGCCGGTAGGGCTTCACGTCCACCCATCTGCCCAATTGCGGACTACGGCCGGAGAAATCCTCCAATTTTGGGGGACGGAAATGGAGTTTTCCGTCAACCGTCATCGCCGCCCCGGAAACGTTGCGGGTTGACCGGCCCTTTTGCAGGCAATCGAGCAGATCGACGAAGCTCTTCTCTCCGTCCGAGACAATGACGTGATCCGCGCCGAGTCTGTTCAGGATTCCGGCGGGATTCAGCGCCGCACCGGACCCTCCCACGACGATCGGAACCTGTGTCCTCTCCCTGACCCGGTCGAGGACTCTCTTGGCATCCGGCAGGTATGAAATGGGATAGAGAAAATTGGCGTTATCCAGGTTACGAATGGAAACGCCCACGACCTCGGGGGAAAAGGCTCCGATCCTTGCGTCGATTTCCTTCAGCACGTTCCGTTTGAAGCAGAGATCCAGGACTTCCACCTCATGGCCGGCAGCCTCGGCCGCTCCGGCAACGTAGCAGAGCCCTATGGGAGGAGCGGCAAACAGATCGTCTCTGAGATTACTGTTGATTAAGAGAACCCGCACAATTTCCCCTCCATTTCTCTCAATCGCTCGATGAGTCCCGTGATGCCGGCAATCGTCCGGACCTTATCCGCCCCCGGAACCTCTTCATTCGCAACGCAGGACCGAGGATCATCGAGATTGTGAGATTCGGTGCTCAGGTCGTGAGAATTTCCCCAGCTGCCTCTCCAACTCCTTGCGCCTGTCCACGTAACGTTCCATTTTAACCACGGTGCGGATGAAGTGAGCGAACCGGTCCCGTGAAAGGCTCCTAAAAGCCGCGATGGAGAGTTTCCAATACTTTTTCCGCGTGGGGTAGACCACGCCTTGTTTCCAGATGGTGATCAACAGGATGCGCAGCTCGTACAGGTCCGGAAGTCTGAACCTGCCGACCACGGGCGGCGGATCCATAGCGGCGAAATGCTCATACGCCCTGTCCAGATAGTTGCCCGGGTCGTACAGATCCTTATGAATGGCAACAAATTCCTCGAATATCTGCTCCTGAGGCCTGGTCGGAACAAAATTCATTTCGAGATTGTGCCAGTCCCCCAGTTTGTTCTTGGCGGTTTCCAGGAGACGGCCTTCCTTTTTCAACCGCTCCCACAGAATCGTTCCGTTCAATGCATGGAGCAGGCTGACAACCACCTCGGGGATGTGCGTCTTCCGAGCGAACTCGATCACGCGCATATCCCTGCGGGGAGTTTCGCCGTCGAATCCGAGAATGATCAGGGCCATGATCTCGAGTCCGGCCTTGTTGATTCTACGGCATGCCTCTTCCAAGTCCAGCGTGTTCTGAAATTTCCTCGAACTCTTGAGGACCTCCCGATCCGTTGTCTCGATTCCCAACATTACCATGGTAAAGCCCGCCCGGACCATCAGTTCCATAATTTCCCCATTAGCCGCAAGATTGACGGACGAGTACGTGTAAAACTCCAAGGGCCTCGGGCGCCTATCGTTCCATGCGATGAGCTGCTTCAAGAACGCCTTTGCCCTCACGGGTCTGCCGATGAAGTTATCGTCCACAAAGTGAGCCTGCTTCCGCCACCCAAGGTCGTAGATCCTCTGCAGTTCGGCGAGCATCTGTTCGGGATTCTTGGTCCGAATCGCCCGGCCGAACATCAACGTTACGTCGCAGAATTCACAGCGATACGGGCACCCTCTGGAGAATTGAACCGACAGGTCCACGTAGGCATCGAGATCGAGCAGGTCGTAGCGCGGTATGGGGCTGAGAGTTATGTCGGCAGGGCTTTCATTCTCTATGAGAATTCCGAATTCCTTCTTTCTCAGACATTCAAGTAACTGCGGAACCGTAACCTCGGCTTCTCCGCGCACAACGAAGTCCGCCCCAGCTTCCAGAGCCTCCCGATGGAAATGAAAGATCCCGGGGCCGCCGACCGCTACGATCTTTCCTCGGCTCTTGGCCTCCCTGATGACGTCAATTATGCCGGCAATCTGGACAATCGTACCGGAGATTACGACAAGTCCGGCCTCGCTCCAGTCCTGTTGCGACACTACCTGGAAACTGCAATCCACCAGCTTCATCGGCCAATCCTGAGGCAAGAGCGCCGCAACGGTTATCAGCCCGAGCGGCGGCAGGTACGCCTTCTTGCCCGTCACCCTGACGCTGCTGTCGGCAAGATCCCCCAGGTTTTGAGGACTGTTCGGATAAATGAGTAAGGTATTCATGTGCTCCAACACCGGGAAAGAAGTCAACGTAACCACCCGGATTTCTTTGTATTAAGATGTCTGATGGCGTAACCCGCGTATCTTGACGCCAAGGCAGGCATAAGTCTTTTCATGACATCGATGAGATAAGCGTCGGGCCCGACGAGAATCCGGCTCTTATTCTTCTTGATGCCTGCAACAATTATTCGCGCGGCCTGCTCGGGCGTCGTCTTCGCGGCCCTCTCAAACCATTCGACCGAACCCTCCCGCCCAAGCTCGGGGTTTGCCTGTTTTCTGAACCGAGTGTTCCGGATAATATTGGTCTTTACGCTTCCCGGCAGTACGTATGAAACGCGCACATTGCTTCCATGAAGTTCCTGCAGGAGTGTCTCGGAGAAGCCGACCACAGCGAATTTTGCGATACAATACGGACCGTTGTTCGGCGTGGTGACAACACCGTTTATGCTGGACATGTTCACAACGTGGGCTTGCGGACGGAGTCTTAGATACGGCAGGAAAGCCTTTGTACCGTACACAACGCCCCAAAAGTTTATTCCCATGAGCCACTCGAAGTCTTCATAGCTCACTTCCTCAAGGCTGTCCGCGACCATGACCGCCGCATTGTTGATAACGACGTCCACATGACCGTGTGCCTTCTGCACGTGTTCCGCAAACGCGTACACATTGTCCCGGTCGGCCACATTGCAGTAACGGCTTGTCACGTTGACCGAACCGTTTCGTATCATGGATATCGTCTTTGCGATTCCTCGTTCGTCGACGTCCGCCAAAGCCAGATTACAGCCTTCGTCTGCAAGCGTCACGGCGAGCTCGCGGCCGATACCCGAAGCAGCTCCCGTAAGTGCGGCGACTTTACCGGCCAGGCTCTTCATCTAAGAAACCTCCGCAGCTCAAACTCATTTGAAGAACGATTCCGCCCATGACCACAGCAACTTCAAACCGAACTTTGCGGCATCCAAGACCGTGGAAGGCCCCTGCTGAAAGAGCCATGTCACGCTGTGGAACATGGAAACCGCCTCCATGTCCGTCCTTTCCGGGGACCACATATAGGTCGCCCATCCCATCTGCCCCATTCCGTACGTGCCTGCCACGATCTGCCCTACCGCAAACATGCCAATGCTTATCTGTCCGAAGCCCGCGAGCATCCCCAATGCCAACTGGCCCACGGCGGCAACTCCAAATGCGAATTGGCCTATCCCGACGATTCCCACGCCAAACTGTGCCAGGGTTATCACCCCGACCGCAAACTGGCCAATGGCCAAGAATCCCTTCGCCACTCTTGTCTTACCCTGAGGGTCGCTGCCGAAGGCAATGCAGACAAGCGGGAGTCCGAACAAGTTCGCCCGCGTCTTCCAGTAGTATCCGGCAGTGAATCCGGCCGGCGGGCCGGCGTCCGGTGAATTGACCTTGGCCCCATTGGATGAGCGGGGGCCGCGCTCCCCCCCGGATAAGTCCGATCCGTGTGGATCCATGTTTCTCCTCCAGGCCGTCCAACCGGTAAAATTCATTGTCCGGGCAACGGTGCGCGTACGTTGGGAACAGCCGGTTCCGCATCAAAGCCGATGATAGCAACATTCTTGCCCGGCCACAACGAGTCCGCCGCGTATCCTGCATGCATTCATAGGTGCTATAGTGTCGCGTATTGAAATTCGTAACTTCTCAATAAGTCCGGGCCATTTCCCCCCTCTTATCCCCCCGCAAGCGGGGGGAAGCGCTCCCTCCCTGCTTGCGGGGAGGGTCGGGGAGGGGAATTCTTGGAATTCGCCCGGGGTTTTTGAGAAGTTACTGAAATTCGCGGTGATCCAAACCCAGTTCCTCAACACTCCCGCCGGTTGCTCATGTCATTGCGAGGAGCGCAGTCCCGCGCAGAAAGCGGGAAAGCAATCTCAGCGCGAAAAAACCGTGACCGTATTTACGCCGCCGAGCACTTAGGGAAGGAAGCCGTCGGCGAGAGATCAAACCTCACCGCGCAACCCCGCGGTCCGCATTGCATCGTCATATCCCTGTTCGATCCAGCGTTTCACCACATCTTCCTTGAAGTTGAAGGTGGCCACGGGAAACCTTCCCATCGGCTTCTCCGGCCGGATCACGGTGATGGTGCAACCTGGAAAGGATTCCTGCCCGACCCGGCTTGACGCCTTGGTGCTCACCGCTATCACCCGTCGGATTCCCGCATCATACAGCGGCCCGATTGGAAGCCATTGCCGTACGCCGCCGTCACTGATGCGGGCGCGATCCTTCTCCACAGTGGAGAAAATGAAAGGAACCGACATGGACGCGGCCAGGATTCTCCACGCCTCATCATCGTCGTGGTCTTGCAGCCTGAACCACAGCGCCTTCCCCAGAGGCCTCCCGAAATCCGGAGTGCCGAACGCCGTTACAAAGAGGGGGCTGGGATTGGCCCTCACCCGTTCCAGATCCAGGTGACCGGCGATCACGGGTCTGATCTGGTCCATGCTCAACAGGCCGTCCCGGTGCAACCTGCCCAGCGCCCCATGTGCCGAAAAAAATTTCACGGCCGCCGCGGCATACTTGGCATACCTCAACAGCCCGAACTTTGGGACGGGCATCAGCAGGAGCCCCAGATCCGCGGCCGCCGTCGCCGCAAGCCTGCCCATGCGCTTGAAATCCGGTTTGATGAGCCGGGACCGGGTGAGTTCCATCCACAAATCATACGCGCAGTCCCAGTCGTTTTGACAAACGAGAGCGGCGTTCAATGCGCCGATGGAACTCCCGGAGACGGCCTGAAACGAAATACCCATTTCAAGAAAAGCCTTCCAGCAACCCAGCTGATACGCTCCACGCGCTCCTCCGGCCGAAAGCGCAAGACCTCGGGGGGAATCCGCGTCCGGCACGGGACCTTGAGTGGTACGGGAAAGGCTGCTCATTGGCGACCGACCTGAGACTCCGTAGATCATGAGGCGCCCCCCCGGGTGGGCCGATGCCGGCGACTCAACGGGATTTGACCGAACTCTCACGTCATAGGCATTGCCGGTGGGGGGCCGTGCAGTTGAGAGACTGTCTCAAAACCCGCGTCATATGTCCAGTGGTGCGGAACAGTTACCCTTTCCGGTACGTGGCCGGAAGTCGTCAGCATTCTGGGGTTTTCGTTCTTTTACCCGTCGGGTCCCCAATCGGTGGGTGCTCTCTTTCGTAGGGCATGCAAATCTCCCATGGAGGCCGAATATCGACTACAATCGAAGTTTTTTCTTGACAACAACGAAGGCTCGGGTATGGTAGACAAAACGATACTTTCATAAAATAACCGGTTCATCCACAACTGTCGGAGGGCAACCAAAAGAGGGGCGGACGTCCGTGACGCGGAAGGCTTTGGGGGTAAGGCCGGTACTGTACGGCGTAACCGTCGTCACGTATTGTACGTGATTCCGAGCGTGTTGGCGCAGGACCTGAGCTTACGGCTTCGGTAATGCCGGCCGTGACACGTCATCTTAACTTCACGCAGGGACCGGAGACCGGGTTCCATTCAGCGTTGCGTGTGAGGATTGGGGTCCGGCGACCTTACCAAGGTTGCTTCGGGCGCAAGTACGTCAAGATTACGGCGTGACCCGTAACGCATGGTTCGGACTTGCCCTGAGGGGTGCGCCTCGTTCAACGACCCGATCTTCAAAGACCGGCCTACGTTCACACGGTCCCTTTGGAATGCCCTTCGCCCAGCCCGGGCTGGGCGAAGGGCAAGAAGCAGGTGTCCAGGTACGTCTGCGGGTTGGCGGGGGATTCTGACCCGCGAAGCAGCCTTTACCGATGGTGCATCTGCAATTGGGAGGATGACGATATGGCCAGAGTCCGGATTGTGTCAACCGTGGCGGCGATCTCTATCGGGTGCGTTCTTCTTGCCTGCGACTCCGGCGCGCAGTGGAGTGTCAGCTTGTCCAACGCGAAGAACGAATTCGTGTACGGGCGCTATGGCCAGTTGGGCCGTAACGGATTCTTCGGCACCTATGATATCGACGCGAGTTCGACGGCGGGAGCGTTTGCATCCATCAACGGGTGGCTGGGAAACAGAGACGACGACATAGGAACAACCGCCTCGGGGACCAACGCATCGTTCAGCTCCGTTTCCCTGGCCGCCGAACCTCGCTTCAGCAGCGACTGGGTCAGTGCCGTAGGAAGGTATACGATCCGGTCATACGAGACTTCGCGATCCTCGGGAAGCTATGTGGCCATGTCGCCGGGGCAACTGACCTTGTGGACCATCCGCGCCAACACCCCTTTGGGCGCCTTCAGTTGGGGTAAACAGGAATTCGTTAGAGGTTTTGGGCTGCAGTTTGCATCTAGTACTCGAGTTTCCGCGACAGCGATAAACAGGTGTGGTTTTGGGATGTGATATTGGTCCGTTACGAGGAATCCTGCTGAACCCCTAACAATGATGCTACATTTTTGAGTGAAAGGATATCGAACATCTTCTCTTGAAGCTTC
>JAZDHD010000008.1:0-4585 GCA_043806215.1 Pseudomonadota bacterium
CGACATGCTCGCTGAGGCAAGACGTTCCCATTTTACGCCGGGAATTTCGCGCGAGCCCAGTGTTCGCGACAACTCCACGAAAATCAGGACCGCGCGCTCTACGCGAGAACCACCTTTCTACGAAAGGGCAAAACTATAGTATTTACTTGGGATGCCGATAAGAAGCACGAAAGAATCTCCGCGACCACTCAGTCTCTTTTGAAGAAGCTTGCGAGGTCTTCTTCGATCCCCTGTACACGATGATCCCGGACGATAGTGCCGAAGGAGAGCAGCGTTGGAACATCATAGGTCTCACGAAGAAAGATCGCGCCCTGTTCGTGGTCGGCGCAGAGCGAAGGGAAGACGCCTGGCGCATCATTTCGGCCCGTGAACTCGAAAGACAAGAAAGGTTCCGCTATGAAGAAGAAGATGATTCCTACCAAGGACCGGCCGACAAGACCCGTCACGATCCGTATGCCTGAAGACGTGTTGGAAGACCTGAAGCGCGTTGCCCCCACTCGAGATCTCCCCGGCTATCAGTCTCTTATCAAGTTCTACGTCAGGCAGGGATTACGGCTCGACCTTGAACGACTTTGGGAAATGGAAGAAAGATCCAAGAATGAGCGAGAGCGGGTAAATCGTTCCGACGTGGAAGAAGCGCTCCAAAAGATCGGCCTTGACAGGAAGCAAACGGAAGTGTTCTGGAAGGAAGTCGGGTAGCACGACCTGCATACGATTTTCCGTGAAAACCGGAAGCGTGCTGCGGAGAAGTGCCGAAGCAGCCCCGGCTCCCCGTCCTGCCGGGCCGGTTTCAAGACGCCGGGCAGCGTGCACGCGAGTAGGCAGTGATCCGAGCAGCCTCAGTCGAGCGGTCGATCGTCTGGGCACACGTGCGGAAACGAATCCCCGTCCGGCGGAAGAGCTCGAGAGGGTAAGGGTATTTCACACAATAAACCCGTCATCTTTCCGACTTGCTGTCCCGGCCTTGAAAGACAGGTCTACTCTCATACTGTCCCTCCGGGACGTGCAAGATCGCTTGCCCCGGAGGGGCTACTGAGAGTAGCCCGGTACTTCAGTGCCGGGTCCATACGACCGTTCGGTGAAAGACGTAGCTGCAAGCGTTATTCTGTGACGGACCCTAAGAGAAGACCCGACGTAAACGCCGGTCTATCCAGCCGGATTCCATGGGCCGCATTGCCGGATCTGCCGTCGTGTGATAGAATTTCAGGCGATTTCCATTCGTGAGGAATACGACATGGCGAGACCTCGCAAGACATGGGTACGCGCATCCGGAAAGGCTGCAAAGCCGCAAATACCGATTACCGAAAAGAACGAGCTCTCAAGCAAGGCACAAGATCTCATCGAGGAGCATTTGAAGCCTCAACACATAAAGCCGCCGCCCAAGAATACCGATTTCAGCTACCCCGTAGATCTGTTTACCAAGTGGCGGGGCGGCTATTTCTATTTCTACGCGCAGTACGCCTCTCCCGGGCTCAATGCGATTTCACCGACCTTCGACGAGCAGTTCGCAAGAATGGAATACGCCGGCAATGGGCTCTTCAACCTGTCATTCAAGAGACACACGGGGGAGTGGATGGAGATCTATACAGGTCTCATCATAGATGAGTGCTTGACCGCCATACGCGACGAGGCACACTTCTTGCCGTAGACCCCCACTCAAAAAAGTGAAGCACGTCTCTCAGGCCCGGATTCCTAGGTAAGGAATAGAGGGTGAGCACCGTGGTTTTTCGGAAATCCGACTCATGACCGACCAAGAAATATACTTGCAGGACCTGCAGGAGATTGAGGATGAAGACACGCCGTCCCTGGTAGACAGGGGCAGTGTCATGACGGAGACAATCGACCTTCAGGAGATGATGCGCGAACTCGACGCGCCTCTGCCGACACCCACTTCGACTGGGTTTCAGGTCACGGGATTCGGGAAGCTTCTGGAGTCCGTGCCGATTCCCGTCTTCCTTCTCGACCGGTCTCTCAATGTTACATTTGCCAATCAAGTGTGCGAGAAACTCGTGCCTGATCCCGCAAGCATACAAGGCACCCCCTTCCTCCAGTTCTTTCCTCAACAGGCCGCGGCCGATCAGGTGGCGGTGCTGGCCGAGAAGGTGTTTTCGCTTCGGCAGACCCAGGTTATCGAGGCCGTAATGGGGGCGGTGAAGAGGAAACTCTGGGGGCGCGTCCACCTGCGCCCTATCCGGCAAGGCGTCACGGGATCAATTCTCGCTCTCGTGGAAGACCTGACTCTCGAGAAGTCTCAACTCGTCTTTCAGAAGCGGCTCAGAAAAGAACTCGAAAAGCGGGTGGAAGAGAGAACCAGGGAACTGGAAGAGAGCAACAAGAAGCTCAGCCGGGAAATCGAAGAACGTCGACAAGTGGAAGAGGAACTCAGGAGACACCGCCATAAACTCGAAGAACTGGTAGTCGAGCGGACTGCCGACCTGAATGTCGCGGTCAACAGGCTGAAGCAGGAGATTATGGAGCGGAAAAGGGCGGCCAAGTCGTCGGAGGTCTCCCGCCGTCACCTCGAGGCGGCATTTCGGACGAATCCCGCAGCAGCCTGCATTTTCTCGATTACGGATGGGCGCTATACCCAGGTGAACGAAGCCTTTTCCCGGCTGACGGGCTTTGAACCCGAGGAAATCATAGGGCGCACGGACGAGGAACTCAACCACTGGGTCCGGCAAACCCATCGTGATCAAATGGTTCGGGCTCTCATGAAGAACGGTGCGGTCCGCTCTTACGAATCCGTCTTGCGGGACAAGAATGGGCGGACATATGTCATCAGTTTGTGGGGCGAATTGATGGAGATCGACGGTGCACCCTATGCCATATGCATAATGACCGACATCACGGAACGCAAACGGGCCGAGAGGACCCAAAGCCGTCTGACGACGGCCATGGAGCAGGTGAGCGACGCGATTTTGATTACCGATTCCAGCGGCAGAATCAAGTACGCCAACCCCGCGTTTCACGTTATGAGCGGGTATTTGCAAGAAGAGATCCTCGGCAAGAATATCGATCTGTTACAGAGTACGGAACATGGGAAGTCAATTCCGGCGGAGGCCAAGTCAATCCTCGTGAAGGGCGGGTCGTGGAGAGGCCGGGTCAAGAGCCGGAAGAAGGACCGCTCTTTCCGTGAGCTCGACGCAACGGTTTCACCGGTACGGGGTCACGGAGCGAGAGCCATCAACCTGGTGATCGTGGAACGTGAAATCTCATTGGAACAGTCCTCCGACCGAGATGCATGGGTGGACGAGAGAAGAGAAGCCGGCGACCGGACCGCAAAACAGCTGGCCGGGGTCCTGGAGAATCTGCTGCTGGGTTTGACGGGGTATGCCCATCTTGCCAAAGATGAGGTCGCGGGAAGTGAACGGCGGGCAGGAGACCTGGAACAAGTAATAGCCATCGGAAAAAGGGCGCGCGACCTTGTCGCGGCAATTGGTGCCCTGACCGGAACTGCTCAGGAGCCCGCGGCGCTTGTCGATATGACCGAGATATGTTTGGCAGGGCTGCAGGATCTGAGGCAGTCGAAACCGGAGAACATCGACATATTCGACGACATGGTACCCGTGGAAACCACGGTGCTCGCGTCGGAAGAGCACGTGCGTCTATTGATCACGGCCCTTTTTGAGAGCGCCTGCCTTGCCATGGCACCAAACGGAGGCTCCATATCGGTCGGTCTCTCGGAAGAGTCCATCGAGCCCCCCGTATCTCATCCTCCCAACGGCGACCCGGTCCGGCGGGCTTATGCAAGACTTGCCGTATCCGGGACTCCTCGGCCCGAATCAATTGCCGCACCGGACCCGGATAGGCTCCTTGAGATTCCTTCGGCCGGCAACCAGGTCCGGTCGTCTTTGGCGGTGGCCCGGGCAGTGGTGGAGGGGCTGGGCGGTTGGTTGGACATCGGGGACCCGGGCCGGCCGACGGTGGTGTTCAGCGCATATCTGCCGATTGTCTCCAACGGGAAAGTCCGGAACGATTTGGAATAAATCCCCATGATTCGGGGATCAGAACCCAGCATGAAGACGCGTCCTGAAGGGACACCGGAATGCTCTCCATTGTGAATGCGTCCACGTGCGCCGTCTCTTCGGTACGGAAACCCTGTTCGCTTTATCCCGTTCTTCCGGGGGATTAATCCCCCGGCTAAATTCCTAAGTGCCTTCGGCACATTAAGATCGCTGCATCTCAACACCGAGAACCGGGCAGAGCCCGAAGGATAGGCATTCCCAGGCTGTAGGGGTCCCGCGCAGAACGCGGGCCGGCCGTCCGGGTAGGCACGGGGAATTTGTCCCAATATTCCGAGAACCGACAAAATCGTGCCACGATGAAGTGGAGCCCAGGACAAATCCCCCCTGCCCCCCTTTGCCAAAGGGGGGTAAGAGCCGGTTCCCCCCTTAGAAAAAGGGGGGTTAGGGGGGATTTATTCCTACATGCGGTAGAGGCGTGCCACGATTTTCGATACGCCTACAGTTTTGAGACACTTTCCGGGGGCCTACCCCTACGAGAACGAGAAGGAACGTACGCCGTCCGTGTCTCGCCGGCACCGGCCTCCCCGCCCTTCCGCGGGGTAATCCTGCATCCCCGGTTG
>JAZDHD010000009.1:0-12759 GCA_043806215.1 Pseudomonadota bacterium
TGGCATAAATACGGCAGCGGATTCCGTTTGCGTGCACCGTCTCCCCGGCGAACCGTTGTGACCGGCGGACATGGCCGTTCGGTGACGGATTCCTCCGAGACTCTTCGCTTGACATGGGCGGAACGCGGGAATAATATGGCGGACGAGCCGTCTCATGAGGCGGCTTATCAGAATGTCCATCGCACTAGGTTTGCGTCCGCGATACCGTGCTTGGGGTAGGTTCACGATTGCATGGTGCGCCGGATTCCCGGGAGCTCCGGCAGGGTGAGCACTGGGTATTCTTAGGCCCCCGCGGAACCTCGCGTATGCACGGAATACGTGCCCGCGGCGGTCACCCGGCCTCCGGGGCAACGGCGGCTCATGTCAATGAGGATGAGAAATGGAATATAGTTATTACCCGGGATGCACCCTCACCGGATCGGCTCGGGAGTTGGACGATTCCTTCAAGAGCGTTTCAGCGGCGCTTGATGTGACCTTACGCGAGATTCCCGACTGGACGTGCTGCGGTGCGTCGTCGGCTCATATGGTGGACGCGTTCCTAGAGACCGCACTCCCGGCCAAGGATCTCATGACCGCGGAGAGAATCGGCAAGGATGTGGTCGCTCCCTGTGCAGGTTGTTTCGTAAGGATGAAGGCGGCATCCAAGAGAATACTCGAGGACTCAAGTCTGCAGGCACGGTTTCCCTTCAAGGGCGAGATAAAGATCATGTCCGGGTTGGACATGTTCCACCGGGACGAGATCCTTCCGCTGCTGAAGAAATCGGTGACCAGGCCGCTGGAAGACCTGCGCGTGGTTCCTTACTACGGATGCCTGGCAGTGAGGCCTCTCGATGTTGTGGAACCCGAGAACTCCGAAAACCCCATGCAGATGGATCATATACTGGAGGCCATTGGGGCCGAAGTCGTGAGCTGGCCGTTCAAGACCGACTGTTGCGGCGGGTCGATGGCGTTGACCCGGACGGACCTCGTATTGAAGCTCTCGGGCAAGATTCTGGATATGGCCCGCGTGGTCGAGGCGGATGCGATTGTGACCATGTGTCCCATGTGTCAGGCGAATCTTGACACGAGGCAGGCCGATCTCACCCGGGAAACCGGAAAGGTGTACCAGATGCCGGTCCTCTACGTGACGGAACTCATCGGCGCTGCATTTGGAAACCCCAACGTACGGCACTGGATGGGAAAACACATGGTGTCGGGAGAGAGCGTCCTTGCCCGTAAAGGGCTCATTTGAACAGTAACGGCTTGGAGCCGTCGACAAGCCACAAGGAATCGAGGCACTCCGGGGCGAAGCCCGGGGTTACCGTCACCGTATGGGTCCCGCGCTAAACGCGGGATGCCTGCCCTGGGCACCCACAGGGGGGTGCCCCTACAAATCAGAACCGCAGATAATTACCTATAGTTCCAAAGAGACGGAGCAGCATCGTGAGTGATAAGAAAATCGGCGCAATAATGACTATCGGAGGCGGAATCGGCGGTGTTCAGGCTTCCCTTGACCTGGCCGAGTCCGGATTCAAAGTATACCTGGTCGAAGAGAAACCGTGCATTGGCGGGGTCATGGCACAACTGGACAAGACCTTTCCCACCAACGACTGTTCCGCGTGCATCTTCTCGCCCAAATTACAGACCCTCGCGCAGAATCCCAACATCGAGATCTTCGCTTACAGCGAGATCGAGGGTATTGAGGGAGAGCCGGGCAACTTCACGGTAAAGGTCCGTCAAAAAGCCAGGTACGTTGACCCGGCAAAGTGTACTTCATGTGGAACCTGTGCCGAGAAATGTCCGACCAAGGTTCCCAATGAATACAATTTCGGACACGACATACGAAAAGCGATATACAAGGACTATGCTCAAGGAATCCCTTCCGTTTTCACCATAGACACAAACCACTGCCGTTTGTGGAAGGGAAAGAAGTGTGGAGTCTGTGCCAAGGTTTGCCCGGCCGGTGCGATCGATTACGAGCAGGAAGACAAGGTCGTCGACGTGAAGGTCGGTGCGGTGGTGCTTGCCCCGGGGTACGAGCTGTTCGATACGGGAAATGTGGCCGAGTACGGTCACGGCATTGCACCCAATGTCGTGACGAACCTCGAGATGGAGCGTATCCTCAGCGCCTCCGGTCCTTTCGAGGGTGAAGTGAAACGGCCTTCCGACGGGAGGCATCCCAAGAAGATTGCCTGGATCCAGTGTGTCGCTTCCCGTGACCGCCGGAAAGGCATGCCGCATTGCAGTTCCGTTTGCTGTATGGCATCCATCAAGGAAGCCGTGATAGCCCGTGAGCACGACGGGTCCATCGAACCCACCATCTTTTTCATGGACATTCGTGCCTACGGCAAGGATTTCGATAAGTATTATGAACGGGCAAAGGGTGACGGCGGCGTCCGCTTCATACGCTCCATGGTGAGCCGCGTGGTCGAAGATCCTATCACCCGTGACCTGCAGATTACCTATCTGGACGAGAACAGCCGACTGATCACCGAAATCTTTGATATGGTCGTGCTGGCCGTGGGGATCCGTCCTTCCGATTCCGCGGTGAAGACCGCGGGAATACTGGGAGTGAAACTCGATGAGAATGGTTTCTGTGAAACGGGTACTTTTGAACCCGTGCAGAGTTCCAGGCTCGGAATCCTTGTGGCAGGAGTTTTTCAAGCGCCCAAGGACATCCCCCAAACCGTGATCGAGGCATCCGCGGCAAGCGGCGCGGCGATCCGTTTCCTCGCGGAAGAGCGCAATACGCTCACCAAGAAGAAGGAACTCCCCCCGGAGAAGGATTTCAGCGGCCAAGAACCGAGGATAGGCGTATTTGTTTGCCGGTGCGGCATCAATATCGCGTCCACGGTCGGCGTGCCTGAAGTGGTGGAACGGGTCGCGGGTCTCCCCGGGGTGGCATATGCCGGCGAGAATCTGTTTACCTGCTCCCAGGATGCTCAGGTTCTGATAAAGAGAATCATAGAGGAAAACAACCTCAATAGGGTCATCGTCGCCTCGTGCACACCCCGTACTCACCTTCCCCTTTTTCAGGAGACCGCTCGGGAAGCCGGCCTGAACAAGTATCTGGTGGAGATGGCCAACATACGGGAGCACTGTTCCTGGGTGCACATGAAGGAGAAGGAACAGGCCACTGAAAAAGCGATTGATCTCATCCGCATGGCGATTGCCCGGACTTCCCGGCTGGAACAGGTGGAAGATCAGCAACTGCCCATGATCCAATCGGGGCTGGTCATCGGCGGCGGAGTCGCGGGAATGACTTCCGCCTTGAGTTTGGCGGATCAGGGCTTCCCCGTGCATCTGCTGGAATCGACCGACAAGCTCGGCGGCACCGCGCTCCGGTTGAACCACACGGTTAAGGGCGAAGACGTTCATACCTTCGTGCGGGAACTTGAGAAGAAGGTAACGTCGAACGATAAAATCACCGTGCTCTACGGAGCGAAGATAGACCACGTGGAGGGGTTTATCGGGACCTTCAAGACCAAGGTGACCGCGGTCGACGGCCCCGTTGAAATCGAGCACGGGGTAGCGGTCATCGCCACCGGAGCCCATGAATGGAAGCCCGACGTGTACGGCTACGGCACCGATCCCCGCATCAGGACTCATCTGGAAATGAGCGAAGCCATGTCTGCCAATGACCCTGCCGTGATGAATGCCGGGACCACGGTCTTCATTCAATGCGTGGGGTCCCGATGCGAGGAACGGCCCTGGTGCAGCAAGGTCTGCTGCAATCACACGGTAAAGGACGCCATTGCTCTCAAACAAGCCAATCCTGAGGGTAAGGTTTTCGTGCTCTACAGAGACATCCGAACCTTTGGTCTCAACGAGCCTTACTACGAGAAGGCCCGGCGGATGGGCGTCATCTTTGCCCGTTACGAGCCGGAGCAACCGCCGCAAGTGGAAGTGGGCGACAAGTTGGCAGTTACCGCCAAGGACCTCATTCTCGGCGGGACGATGAAATTGCAGGCGGACAATCTGGTCCTTGCCGCCGCCATAGTTCCCGTTGACTACAATAAGGAGCTTGGAAAGCTCTTCAAGGTTTCCATAAACGAGGACGGTTATTTCCTGGAAGCCCATATGAAGCTCAGACCTGTCGACTTCGCCACGGACGGCGTGTTCCTGGCCGGTCTGGCACATTATCCCAAACCTCTGGATGAGACCATTGCTCAGGCCGAGGCTGCGGGCTCTCACGCGGCGCAGGTACTCGCCAGAGGCTACGTGGAAGCACCGGGCATGGTTTCAGTAGTCGATCAGTTTCTGTGCAGAGGGTGCGGACGATGTGTGGATGTGTGTCCGTTCAATGCGCCTGAACTGAAGGAGATAGCCCCCGGTGTGTTGAAATCGGACATAAATCCCGCGCTCTGCAAGGGCTGCGGCGCATGCGGGGTGGCCTGTCCCACCGGGGCCGCCCAGATCCGTCACTTCAAGGACGATCAGATCGGCAGTATGATCGACGCGGCCATGGCGTAGTACGAATGGGCGTTCACGAGTGCGCCTTTGCAGACCCTTACAGGAATCCCCTGTTTCTGGAGTTGACATGACACAAGAGTTTTATCCCAAGATCATAGCCTTCGCGTGCAATTGGTGTTCCTATGCCGGAGCGGACCTTGCCGGGGTGGGGCGCATGCAGTACCCCCCGAGCATTCGGTTGATCCGCCTCATGTGTTCGGGGATGCTTGTCCCGTCCTATATCCTGAAGGCTTTTGAAAAGGGTGCCGACGGCGTTTTGGTCACCGGTTGACACATCGGAGAATGCCATTACCTGGAAGGTAATGAAAAAGCCGCCAAGGTGCTGGAGAAGACCCGGAAGCTCATGAAATTGCTGGGCATCGAAGACGTTCGCCTCCGGAAGGAATGGATTTCCGCATCGGAGGGAGTACGGTTTGCCGAAGTGGTCCGGGGGTTTACGGAGGATGTCCGTAAACTGGGACCGAATCCTTTCCGTAAAACGGAGACAGCAGCATGAATCTACCGGAAATCGTCGACCATACCCATGCGTATTACTGCCTGGACTGCGGGATCTGTACCGGGAGTTGCCCTGTCTCCCGCGTAACGCCTGACTTCTCTCCGCGTCTGATGGTTGAGAAGGCGCTGATGGACGAGGAAGAGAATCCCCTGGAAGACATAAACATCTGGTCGTGTCTGACCTGCGGCCAGTGCAGTTCGCGTTGCCCGTCGAACATCGACTACCCGGAATTCGTCCGAATGGTGCGGGAAGAGGCCGTCCGGCAGGGTAAGGGCGGTGTTATGGCTCATAGAGGCCTGTTCCAGACAATTATGCGCCTTCAAACGCTGGACGTGAAGCAGAGCAAGACCGAGTGGGCCCGTGAGGCGGGCAGGATTGCCGAATCCGGTGATACGTACTATTTCGTGGGGTGTTCTCCCTTTATGGACGTGGAATTCCACGACGACTGGAAGGTCGACGTCATGGAGGGCCCCAGAGGCGTACTCAAGCTTCTGAACGCGGTCGGAATCGAGCCCATGATCCACGACGACGAGCGCTGTTGCGGGCACGACCTCATGTGGAACGGCGATAGGGAGAATTTCGAGATCCTGGCCCGCCGTAACGTGGACCTCATCAGAAGCCTCGGTGCCAAACGGGTGGTCTTCCACTGTCCCGAGGGCTACCTAACCTTCAAGAAGTATTATCCCGCTGTAACGGGGGAACTGGGATTCGAACCGGTTCATTTCTACGAGCTTCTTGCCTCGGAACTGCAGGCGGGGTCGTTCGGGTTCAACGGCCTGGAGGGCGTGGTGACCTATCACGACCCATGCAGGCTCGGCCGTCAGGCAGGCATTTTTGATGCTCCGCGGACGCTGCTGGGGAGTATTCCGGGAGTAAGCCTCAAGGAAATGGAGCATAATCGTGAGAGCGGCCTGTGCTGCGGCACCAGCGCGTGGATGAATTGTTCCTCGTGCTCCAAGGAGATACAGACAAGGCGCCTCCACGAGGCCCGGGCAGTTGGGGCTAAGACCTTGATCACGGCGTGCCCGAAGTGCCGCGTGCATCTCAGTTGCGCGTTGCGGGACATGGAGACCGACCTCGAGATCCGGGACATCAACGACGTCCTGGCGGGCGCCATCAAGTCTTAGTGCTTCGTTTCCCCAATACGGTGCCGTAGTCTTAAGAACACGCGGTAGCGTCCCGGCGTCTCTGCCGGGCGTTCATGGTAGCGTCCCGGCGTCTCTGCCGGGCGTTCATGGTAGCGTCCCGGCGTCTCTGCCGGGCGGGTGCTAATAAGAATACCCCGCGGAACGCGGGGAGGTTGGCGCTACCACAACAGAGGTTGTTTCCGTCAAGATGTCGCCGTACCTCCGCAGGGAAGTGTCGGGACTTTGACGGTAACAGTCATATGAGTAGGGAAGGACGGCAGCAATATGGCTTCAAAGGAAGTGCTCATAATCGGCGGAGGCATAGCCGGTATGCAGGCCGCTCTGGATCTCGGGGACATGGGGATCCAGGTTCATCTGGTGGAGAAGAACCCAAGCATTGGCGGGAAGATGGCACAACTGGACAAGACCTTCCCCACCAATGATTGCACAATATGAATTCTCTCGCCTAAGCTGCTGGATGTCGGTCGACATCCCAACGTAGATCTGTTGGCTTATAGCGAGATAACTGAATTCTCGGGCGAAATGGGAGACTTTTCCGTCAAGGTGCACCGTAGGGCCCGGTACGTAGACCAGTCCAGGTGCACCGCCTGTGGAGCATGTGCGGAAAAGTGTCCCACGAAAGTACCCAATGAGTTCAATTTCGGCTTGGACCAGCGCAAAGCCATATACAAGGATTACGCTCAGGGAATTCCGTCGATGTTCACGATAGACCCCGACCACTGTAAGGTGTTGCAGGGCGGGAAGTGCGGCGTGTGTGCGAAGGTATGCCAGGCCAAGGCAATAGACTACGAACAAAAAGATACTGAAGTGGACCTCAATGTGGCCGCGGTCATCGTCTCAACGGGGTACGAACTGTTCGACGCGACCCGGATTCCCGAGTATGGATACGGCAGACTGCCGAATGTGATTTCCTCGTTGGAAATGGAAAGACTTCTCAGCGCGGGCGGTCCAACCAAGGGTCACTTGAGCAGGCCGTCGGTGGTCCACGGCGAAGTGAGGCTGAGCGAGTTGGTAAAGCTCATCAAACGAGCCGAAAAGGCGGAAGATGCGGAACAAACAGCTCGGTTACAGGCCGAGCGGAAATGGCTCGAGGAGCACGTCCATACGTACCATACGGCGAAAAAGCTCGGATTCATTCAATGCGTTGGTTCGAGAGATTTCCGTTTCCACAAGTACTGTTCCAGCTACTGCTGCATGCATTCGATCAAGGAAGCCATCATCGCCCGGGAACACGAAGCGGAAACCGAATCCCACATCTTTTACATGGACTTGCGGACCGTAGGAAAAGGTTTCGAGGAATACAAGGTCCGAGGTGCGGAGGTTTCCGGGCTCAAGTATGTCCGGGGGCGAGTGGCGGAGATTCTTCAGGACAAAGATCTGAATCCGGTGGTGTACTACGAAGATACCGAGCAGCGCAAGGTCGTGAGCATGACGTTGGACATGGTGATCCTGGCCAATGCGTGCTCGGCCCCCAAAGGTATTGTGAAGCTCGCCGACATGTTGGGGTTGGAGTTGGAAGAGAACAGCTTCGTGAAGACTCATCCCAACAGGCCGCTGGATACAAATGTTCCGGGGATATTCACCTGCGGATGTGCGCAAGGACCGCTGGACATTCCCGAATCCGTCGCTCAAGCCAGCAGTGCGGCAGCGAGGGCGGCTGAAGTGGTAATGACCGGAGGCCGGGCTCTGGCCATTTGAGGGAGACAGTAGATTGGAAGACCAGAATAAATCGGACGTTCGCGTCGGGGTGTTTGTTTGCGACTGCGGTTCCAACATCGCGGGCTATCTGGACATGCAGGCTCTCGTGGAATACTCCAAGACCCTGCCCAACGTGGTTTACGTCCAGGAGAATCTTTACACCTGCTCTGAAGGCGGAATAAACGAGATCAAGAAAGCCATTCCCATGCACAACCTCACGCGGGTTGTGGTGGCCTCGTGTACGCCGCGAACCCACGAGCCCTTGTTCATGGGCGCGTGCGAAGAAGGGGGACTTAACCCCTATCTTTTCGAAATGGCCAACATACGGGATCAATGTTCGTGGGTTCACATGAAGGACAAGGAGCGCGGGACCGAGAGAGCCAAGGGGCAAATCGGCATGGCCGTGGCCAAGGCGGCCCGCCTGCGTGAACTCAGCCGTATACAGCTGGGGCTCACTCACCGCGCGGTGGTCATCGGCGGCGGAATCTCAGGCATGTCCGCGGCCATGGCGCTGGGCAACATGGGATATGAAGTCGACCTGGTGGAAAAGAGCGATCGTCTCGGCGGATTGCTCAACGATCTGAACCTGGTGTTGCCGGCCAACGAGCCGCCTTCGATCCTGGTGGACGACCTGGCCGGCAGGTTGAACGACAATCCCAAAGTCGCGGTTCACCTCCGATCCCTTGTAACCAAGGCCGAAGGCTACGTGGGAAATTTCGTCGTCACCATAGATACGGGCGGAGAAGAGAAAACCGTCAAGACGGGGGTCATCATCGTCGCCATAGGCGGTCGTGTGCTGAAGCCCGAGGGCTTGATGGGCTATGATGGGGAAAAGGTCGTTACGCATCTGGAACTGGAGGCCATGTTCAAGAACGGGAAACCTTCGGCCAAGAATGTGGTGATAATCCAGTGTGTGGGCTCACGCTGTAAGGAACGTACCTACTGTTCGAGGATTTGCTGCATGACCGCAGTGAAGAACGCGATCCTCCTGAGAGAGGCAAATCCCGATACCAAGGTGACGATTCTCTACCGCGACATGCAGATGTACGGCGTGGAAAATGAGGACATGTTCCGGAGATCCAAGGAACTTGGCGTCCGGTACGTGACGTTCGACCCCGAGAATCCTCCCCGGGTGGAAGACGGAAAGGTGAGCGTTTATCACCTGCGCATGGGCAGGGAGATTTCCATGCCCGCCGATCTCGTGGTACTCTCAACTCCCATGATAGCGCAGGAAGAGGCGGGCGACATCTCAACCATGCTCAAAGTGCCCGTAAACGAAAACGGCTTCTTTCTGGAAGGACATGTCAAGCTCAAGCCGCTTGATTTCGCCACGGACGGCGTGTACCTTTGCGGTAATGCCAGATTCCCTTCGACGATAAGGGAGGCGGTTTCCCAGGGTCTTGGTGCGGCCTCGCGGGCTGCAATCGTGTTGTCTAAGGATGCCCTGTTCACCAGCGGCATCGTTGCGGACATCAATCCTGATACGTGTTGCGGGTGCCTGGGATGCGTCGAAGTCTGCCCGTACGGCGCGATCAACTACTTTGAAGATCGCGGTATCTGTCAGGTGAACAAGGTTCTGTGTAAGGGATGTGGAGGATGCGCTGCAACATGCCCGTCGGGGAGCGCGAGGCTCGACGGTTTCTCCAACCGGCAGATCTATGCACAGATCGAGCAGGCCATGGCGGGATAAACAATACGTAAGTGTTTTCTTATACGGCATTTAGGGGAAAGAATATGCCCAACGAACAGTTCGAACCGAAAATTATCGGGTTCCTGTGCAACTGGTGTGCGTACGCGGGTGCGGATCTCGCGGGAGTCAGCCGATTGCAGTACCCCCCCAATCTACGGACCATCCGTACTCTGTGTTCGGCAACGGTAGGCCCTCATCAGATCCTCAAGGCCTTCCAGAAGGGTGCGGACGGCGTTTTTGTGGGCGGGTGACACATCGGAGACTGCCATTACCTGTACGGTAATTACATGACGGTAAAGAGAATGGCTTTCATGAAACAGCTCCTGGAGTTTTCCGGGATCGATCCCGAGAGGCTCGAGCTCAAATGGGTATCCTCGGCCGAAGGCCCCAGGTTTGCGAAAGTGGTTACACATTTTGTCGAAAAGATCCGTGCGCTCGGCCCTTCGCCGCTTCGCCCGGCCGATCCGGTAAGGGAAGCCGTATAGCCGCATTCAGTCGCAAGGAACTCCCATTGGCGGAATCGGCCGTTTGCATTCATATGAGCGCATTACCCTCGAGAACCAAAAAATGATCGATCAAGTAAGAGACCATGTTAGAGGACTTATGGACGCCGGGAAGATAGTTGCCTTTGTAGGTCTTAAGGACCTGGGAGGGAACATTCTTCCTCATGTTTACAACAACTCGGATGACCTGGACGACGGATTCAGCCTGGGGGACCTCGACAGGCCCGGCGACGGTCGTTATCCTTTGGCGAGAATTGCCATGACGGCCATCGGCCATGATCAGGATGGAGCCGTAGGGGTTCTCGTGAGAGGATGCGACGAAAGAGCCCTCTACGAGCTGCTGAGATGGAATCAGATACCGGCCGGCGACCGGATCGTGAAGGTGGGAGTCGCCTGTCCCGCGGAGCTGGCACAATTACATGAGTGCCGCAAGCCGTTCCCCGATGAGTATGTGGCCGGAGAGAAGGCCGAACCGGTTGCCAATGCATCCGTGGACGAGATTATGGCCAAGGATCTCCTCGGCCGACTCGATTATTGGAAGAAGGAATTCGACAAGTGCATCAAGTGCTACGGCTGCCGGGATGTCTGTCCCGTCTGCTTTTGCAACGTGTGCACACTCCAGGAAGACGACCTGATGAGCACGGGGGATCTGCCCCCGGAAAACCCGATGTTTCACTTGACCCGAGCGGTCCATATGGCCGGCAGGTGCATCGACTGCAACCTGTGCACTGAAGCTTGTCCGGCTGAGATCCCGCTGCGGACCCTGTACAAGAAGGTGGCGCAAATCGTGACGGGAGAATTTCAGTATGTGACCGGGGAACCCGGGAAGGGTAAGTCTCCGCTGAACCTCCTTGGATCCGATCCCGGCCATACGGCCGCGAATGATTAGGGACAATTGAGATCATGGAGGCAAACTTCCGGACGGTGCTCCCCGGGGTTGATTTCTTATGGATATAAAGTACAAAACAGCCATTGCGGTGATCGGCAGCGACAAGATTCTTCTGGAGTGTCCGTTTTGCGGCAAGACTCTCATTCACACCAACCTGGAGAAGATTCGGAAACTTGTCGAGTACCTGGGCACGCCCAAAGGAAAGGTGTGCCCCAAGTGCAATGGAGTGGCGGTTCTGAAACTCAGTTCCAAGACCAAAGAGGCCATTAAGGCCATGATGACCGAAAAGGCCCGTTCGCGGCAGTTTGACCCCACACTGAAGCTTGAAGACCTCACCTAGACCGGTCTTGAAGTAAGTACGCAACCGTCGGGGTGGGGCCGACGGCTCAAACAGGATTTGACATTGCGGAAAATTGATGTATTATGCGAGGGTATTGAGGTTACTGTTTAATTTTGCCTAAGTTGTGGTGGTCATGGGCCGCTCGCAATCCGCACAAAGCCCCCCCGGCCGAGGAAAGCGACATCATCCGCGGGAATCCCGGGCGCAACCGGTTTGCCGGTGCCTTTCCAGGCGGGAATTCCTCCTCGCAGCCGCGGGAATCATGATCGGCGGAATGCATTTGGCATCGCCGGAGGAGGAGCTTTTTGCCTCGCAGGACCTCTCGTTCGATCACATAGCGCCGGAAAGGGGTGAAGTGCTTCCGCCGGATCGCTCCGCAGTTGCCGAAAAGGGAGAGGCTGCCGCTTCCCCGATGACCTCGAGAGAGCTATTTCTCACCTTTGACGACGGACCCCTCGACTGTACTGGAAAAATTCTCGATATTCTTGCAGAAACCGGTCAGAAAGCCACCTTCTTCGTCATAGGCAGGAATCTTACCGACGGAAAGCTCAGAAAGCTCGCCATACGGGCTCTCGAGGAGGGGCATGACATAGGAAACCATTCCTACAGTCATCCAGGCTTCTCGTCTATTTCCGCGGACCGGGCGGCGAGTGAAATCCTGAAAGCCCATACTCTCATCGAGAAAGTGGTGCGGGAAGCCGGGGTAAATCCTGAACGGCAGAATCTCTATTTCCGGTTTCCCTTCGGCGACGGAGGGAATGCGTGGAATTATCGCACCATTCAGAATACCCTGGACGAACTCGGCTACGGAGAAGCTGGGTGGGATCTGGATACCAACGACTGGCGGATGGAACTGCAATGGTTTCCCCGTCCTCCCGCCAAGGTGATCGCCGCGATGAAGAGGGCCCGGCCCCATGACGTGGTGTTGCTTCACGACCGCTCGACCACCGCGAGATATCTGCCCGACATGCTGAACGTCGTGAACACGCTTGAACTCGTCTCAACAACGCTTTCCGACATCGAATTGGGGCCGCGGGTCCACACGGCCGGGAACGATCTCGACCGGATCCTCGAAGGCCCGGACTTGGCTCGGACGGGCCGGGGGGATACGACCCGGGAGGATGCCCTCGATCGGTTACTCTCGGCGAATCGCGTGCCTTCGGGCAGGCCGGGGATCCTACCCGTTCAAGAACCCGGAGATCCTTCCGCTCTGTGGTGAGGGAATAATCAATCGGGCTTATCGGTTCTGCTCCCCGGGCGGCATGAGGCCTGAGGAATACGCCCAACATCCGCCCCGGTCCCATAAGATGGATCTACCGCTATACCGTCCGTTCGGGACGCCGCTCCCCACGGTAGCAACCGATTATTCGAGCCGGCGTACCGACCATCCCACAGGAGGCCTCATGTTTGATTTGGAGAAAACGGTTCTCGTGGTTGTTGATGTGCAGGAAAAGCTTTGGGCGGCCATGCATGAGAAGGAGTCGCTCCGTGACAACACGGTACGGATTGTAAAGGGTGCGAAGGTCCTTGGGCTTCCCGTCGT
>JAZDHD010000010.1:0-15208 GCA_043806215.1 Pseudomonadota bacterium
CATAAATACGGTCGCACAACCTGAGCCCCGGAAGATGACGGGCAGGGACGCCCGTCCCACTAAGATGACGGGCATCCCGCGCGGAACGCGGGAGTCCCACGGTGTACGACCGGCTTGGTCTCTGTTCTTCGTAGCCCGGGCCTCCGTGCCCGGAAATTCTTCTCGCAGGCTCCCAACATGCCTAAGAGACGACAATGTGTGACCGAACTTTTGTCTGAAAATACCCTCCCCTCGTTCCCAGGCTCCTGCCTGGGAATGCCTATCCGCCGGGCTCTGCCCGGTCTTCGGCCCGGAACACCGAGGAATTTTCATGGTTAGTTGTGATCTCCGAATCATGGGGGTTTGGGAAACCGAGGACTAAGTGTCTGTCCCAAAACAAACCTTGCAAGCAGCAATCCGGGGACACGATTCCGAGTTTTTCGAGGTCGCATGGCGCCGCTCGCAAAATCGGATCATGTCCCCGATTGCCGGCGGTCCCCATGGCTATACCATTAAACCGAGAGGCCCGAGGGATGATAGGCTTATTCGGTGAAAGACCCTAAGCGTTCTATGGCGTAAATACGGTCACGCATTCTGAAAACACGCGGTAGCGTCCCGGCGTCCCGGGCGATACCCCCCCTCAGTCCCCCCGTCAACGGGGGGAAGCAAGATTACCGGCACGGAGGCCGGCGCTACCAAAGAAGGTTTTGCTGTCTTGGATACGAGACCGTATTTGGGAAACCGAGCACTAAGCGTCTTCGCCCTTTCGAAAAAGGAAAGGCCCGCACGTAGGGTAGGAACGGTGGGGCCTCTCAAGGTTTATTCCAAGTAAGTAGGTAGGTAGTTCATCAGACACCCACGGATCCAAAGTAGTTCCCCGGAAAAGTCCCTATTCCTCGTTTTCCCTCAGCCCTCATCGAGAAGACCGATTGGAAGGCGCTCTCCGCATCCGGGTCCCCTTTTTTCTTGACACGCCCGCCAAGGTAATGCACGACGGACACATGAACATTCAGGGCTCGAGTCCATCAACATGCAGGCACGAATCATGAAAGTCCTCGGAACTAATGGGCACTCCGAAGCTTCGCCTCGGAGATTCGAGCATGAAGAGCGCATCAGCGCGCCCGGATTTGGGGGAGAGACCATCTCCCCCCCAAGCCCCCCCATCGTGTACCCGACCAGGGTCGCTCAGCGTAGGTCTTTCATATGAACGCAGAACACATAAAACTTGTAGCGAAAGAGTTGGGCATAGAGGACCGGCAGGTACAAGCAACAGCCGAACTCCTTGCAGATGCCTGCACCATCCCGTTTATCGCCCGATACCGCAAAGAAGCCACCGGATCCTTGGACGAAGTGCTTATCGGACGGATAGCCGATCAACTCCAACGGCTTGCGGATCTGGACAAACGCCGTGAAGCGATCCTCAAGACTCTGGAGGAGCGGGAACTCCTCACGGAGGATCTGAAGAACTCGATTCTGGCCGCCCAGACCATGCCGGCTCTCGAAGACATCTATCTTCCGTTTCGTCCCAAGCGCAGGACCAGGGCCGTGATCGCAAGAGAGAGAGGACTTGAACCGCTCGCCAAGAAAGTGTTTTCGCAGGTGGAGTTCGACGTTGTCGCGGAGGCCGGGGCATACGTGAATGTCGATGCAGGCGTGGAGTCGGCCGAAGAAGCTCTTGCCGGGGCACGTGACATCATAGCCGAATGGGTCAGTGAGGACGCGGACACCCGGGCCGAAATGAGGGACTTGTTTCTCAAGCGCGGCACGATTCGTTCCAAGAGCGTAAAAGGCAAGGAGGATCAGAAGTTTAGAGACTACTTCGATTGGGAGGAAGATCTATCGAGGGCGCAGACGCATAGGATTCTGGCCATGTTTCGAGGCGAGAGGGAGGGAGCACTGTCCTTGAAGATCCGGCCGGATGAGGAGCAAGCGCTCGGCAGGCTCAGGACGCGGTTCGTGAAGAGCCGGAATCCGGCTTCCCGGGAAGTTCTCTTGGCGGTGGAGGATGGTTACGCGCGTCTGCTCGCTCCGTCCATCGAGAACGATGTGCGCCGCGATGCAAAGGCCAGGTCGGATGAGGAAGCGATTCGCGTTTTCGCGGGCAATCTTCGAGATCTTCTCCTGGCTCCCCCTTTGGGGTACAAACGAGTGATGGCTCTGGATCCGGGATTTCGAACCGGGGCCAAGCTCGTGTGTCTCGACGCGCAGGGTAAACTCCTGCACCATGAAGCCGTCTACCCCACCCAATCAAAGGCCCAGGCGGATAAGGCGGGACACATCATACGATCCCTTTGCGACAAGTTCCGGATCGAGGCCATAGCAGTGGGAAGCGGAACCGCGGGAAGGGAAACCGAGACTTTTGTGCGGTCGCTTGGCCTGCCGGAATCCATCGTCATCGTGATGGTGAACGAGAGCGGAGCATCGGTGTATTCTGCATCTAAAGCGGCGAGGGATGAGTTCCCCGATCACGACGTGACCGTACGGGGATCCGTTTCCATAGGCCGTCGCCTCATGGACCCGCTGTCCGAGTTGGTCAAGATCGATCCCAAATCCATTGGGGTAGGGCAGTACCAACACGATGTGGACCAGGGAGATTTGAAGCGGAGCCTGGATGAGGTGGTCATGAGTTGTGTCAACCGGGTGGGGGTGGAACTCAATACGGCCGGCAAGGAACTTCTCACGTACGCATCCGGGCTTGGGCCCACGTTGGCCAAGAACATAGTCGAGCGGCGCAACTTGAACGGTGCGTTCCGTTCCCGTGCAGACCTGTTGGATGTCCCCCGTTTGGGCAAGAAGGCCTTTCAGCAGGCCGCGGGCTTTCTCCGCATCCGGGATGCGGACAACCCGCTCGATTCCAGTGCGGTGCATCCGGAGAGTTACCACATTGTGGAAGCAATGGCCCGGGATGCGGGCTGCTCGGTGAAGCAGTTGATTTCCGACCACGGACGACGGGGGCAGATCCGGCTGAAAGACTATGAGACGGCCGAGGTGGGGCTGCCCACGCTGCACGACATCATGGAGGAACTGGCAAAGCCGGGGAGGGACCCCAGGGACGAGTTCGAGCCTTTCAGTTTCGCCGAGGGCGTGAACAGTATCGACGATGTCAAACCGGGGATGAAGGTGCCCGGAATAGTGACCAATGTCACGAAATTCGGTGCGTTCGTGGACATTGGGGTTCATCAGGATGGACTTGTTCACATCAGCAAGCTGGCCGACCGTTTCGTGAACGATCCGTCCGAGGTGGTGAAAGTGCAACAAAAGGTCTCGGTTACCGTCCTGGATGTGGACAAGGAGCGCGGCCGCATATCCCTCTCAATGGTCGGGCATTGATCTGCCGTTGCCGCTATTAGGCAACAAAGGCCGCACTATCTGAACCTAAACGGCCCGTCTCAAGAATGCGGTTGTGGATTTGCTCCAGATCCCGGGTGCCTGTCTCCCGGGCTTCTAGCCGGCGAACGCCGTCAGTCGACGGGATAGATTTCCCGCTGCTTTTCACGGAGGTCCACCACATAGATTACCGTGCAAACCTGTTTGAGGTCGTCAACCAGTTGACTCTTGGTGTCCCGGTTCACATTGAACACTCTTATGTAAACATGACGGTATCCCTCGGGAGCCTCTTCATATGAGCTCAGAATACTCGCCAGGCGGGCGTCGTACCGACGAAGGGTATCGGTGATCTTCTTGATGGAGCCCGGTTCGTCCTTTACTCGAAAACCGAATTGAAGACCTCTTTCGTGAAGACCGGTCATGGCGATCATCACCTTGAAAAGATCGCTCTTGGTGATAATGCCCTTGATGGTGCCCTGATCGTCCACCACGGGACAACCGGATATCTCATGTTCCAGGAGAACCTCCGCGGCTTCGGCAACCGTGGAATTCTCGTGCACGGTAACGGGATAGCGATTCATGATGGCTCCGACCTGGAGCCGCGCCAGATGATAGAGAAGTCTCTGGAAGTCCAAAGGAGAGGCGTCGGACGGTGAGGCCCGTTTGAGATCGCGGTCGGTGATGACCCCCACCAGTCTGCCTTCTTCCATTACGGGCATCATGCCGATGTGGTTTTCCATCAACAGATCTATTGCGTGATGCATGGTGTCGTCTGCATTGACACTGACTACATTGGTGCTCATCCAATCTCTGACCAACATGTCGGTTTCTCCTGATGTGTGAAATGTGAAAGATCATACCACCTCGGCGGGAAAGCCGCTACAGTTCGGCATCACGACGGGGAGGTTTGGAGGGGGAGATGGTCTCCCTCTCTTTTTTCACCCGACGCAGACCCGCCTCAGACCGGGTGAACCGGACGGGAAGATCTTGCCTGTGCAGGGGTGGAAAGTCAACCGAGAAGCCTGATACGGAGGATCGGACTCATCGGGGATTTCTCCATTTCAGCCCGGAAGGGCGGTCTCGAATTATCGGTCATTTCCCCCGGCAACAGCGGTAACTCTGCACCGCGAGGAACAGCGCTGCGGACCCTGCCTCGGCCCATGCCGCGACGGACCATTCGGCGTAATACGGTGCATGAATGAAGAGTGCATAGAGAATAGCCCCTATCTCGGCACACAAAAGGATACGGAAGGCCGGTCGGGCGAAATCCGGCCGGTCGGGAATGTGCGGCTCCAGTGAAGGCCATACGAGGGAAGTGAAGATCACGAAGAGCCCCACGGCGCAGAGCATTCCTCCAATGATGTCCCTGGGGAAGTGTGCGCCCACGAAGATCCTGGAGACGGAAATCAGAACGCCGACGAGGATGACGCCCAAGGCTGCGGCCCGGGACTTGGCGAAATAGGCGATGGACAGTGCCGCAGCCATGCTTGACGCCGTGTGCCCCGATGGAAAGGCTCCCGAGCGCAGAAGCGGGCCGAGCACATGCACCGCGTCCAACAGCGATACGGGGCGAAGGGTGGGGACAAGAAGTTTGACGGTGTTGACCAGGACCGACGCGAAGAGCATCAGCACAAGGCCCATGACCGTCGTTCTGGGATTGGCCAAGAGAAACGCTCCAACGATGATCGCCAGGATGAGGCCGTCTCCGAGTGTAGTCAGAGCCAACCACATGATATCGGTCAATGGGGTGTGAAGGCCGTTGAGCAGACGGAACAGGGGTTGATTGAAGAGCCATACCGGAATCAGGGCAATCGACAACGCGAGGAACGCTGTTGAAACCAAAAAAAGGGATCGGGTGCGTGTGGCGGGCAAAGAATGGTCTCCGGATGTTTCGCAGGAATCACGAGATTTCGCTTAGTGCTCCGCGGCGTGAAGACGGTCACACAACACGAGCCCCGGAAGATGACGGGCAGGGACGCCCGTCCGACGATGTACGACGGGCTCGGTCTTTGTCTTTCGTAGCCCGGGCCTCCGTGCCCGGATATTCTTCTTGCAGGCACCCAACATGGCTGCGAGACGAAAATGTGTGACCAACTTATGAAATGCCGCACTTAGTCGAGAAGAGCGCGGGGCCTTCCGCGACGAATGTCTTGGGATCTGAGAAATCCCGCCAGCCCCCCATAGGCGTTAACTTAAGCCTGTTGGTCGGCTTGGACTTGGGTTCATTCTTAACGTCCCGAAGGGACCCGTCCCGCGTCTCGCGGGATTAGCCGGGCCTTTCAAGGCCCGGAAATCGACGGCCGAGCATGAAGAAGCGTCCTGAAGGGATACCGGAATGCTCTCCATTGTGAATGTGTGCACGTACGCCGTCCCTTCGGGACGGAAATCCTGTTCGCTTTATCCCGTTATTCCGGGGGATTAATCCCCCGGCTAAATTCCTAAGTGCCTTCGGCACATTAAGATTGCTCCATCTCAACACCGAAAACGGTGTGCATGTCGCGATTCGTGTGCCGGTTGAAGTACGGATTCGCAGCCGGAATCCTTAAGTTAGCACTTATGGGCCTTCGCCGGGCTGGAGGCCCGTCATCTTCAAGGGCGGGCGGCGCCCGCCGTCTCCCCGGCGAAGGCCGGGGTCCAGGAAGAAGAGACTGGTTCCCGGCCTACGCCGGGAAGACGGAGCTGCTTGTGCGACCGTATTTACGCCACCGAGCACTAAGGTGCCTTGGTGATCTTGTTGGATCGAATGCAACGCGTACAGACCCTCACTCTCTTCACCTGACCTGTCGCTGCGACAAGCCGGACCCTTTGCAGGTTCGGGTAAGAGATCTTCTTGGTTCGATTGTGGGCGTGGCTTACGTTGTATCCTCTCAACGGTCGCTTACCGCATATTTCACATACTCGGGCCATTTAACAATACTCCTTGCTCTACTACAAAGCGCCCGCCGGGTAACCCTTTGGACTAACATTACCACTTACTTGGCTGCTTCCACGAACGCCATTCTCAGCTGAAACAACGTGTCTGACAAGAGTTTTCTTTCCGAATCCGTGAGATTCCCCCGTGTCTTTTCCTCCAGGAGACTGAGAAGGTCGATGGTCTGACGAGCCGCCGGAAGGTCCTTTTGAGGGGGCTCGTTTTCAGAAAACCTTATCAGGCCCAGTTGGAACAGCGCCGTATTTGCCAGGCTGAGAACAAAGCTCGAGAAATCCATCGGGGGAGGGGGAGGTTGTTCCCGCCCGGCGGCTTTAGATTCCGAACCCTTCATCTCTTCCCCGGCCGAAGACGTCTGCCCGTCCGCACCTTTTGTTTCCTCTCCAGTAACAGCGTCGGGTTGCTCGTCCGCCTTCTCTTGAGCTTCAGGAGTGAATCTCCGCTTGTCGGATATTTTGAACTCTTCCTTGTGTTCAAACTCTTCCATACCGTGTCTCCCTAACCTTACAATGCACCGGCCGTTAACGCCCTTCCCTGGGGTTGAAGGGATTCCGCCGCTCAAATTCCAGCACGAGTTCCCGCGAAGTGGGATCAATCGTGTTGGGAACGGCGATGTGAACCGTAACGAGGAAGTCCCCTCTCCCGGTACGTTTGAGATCGGGGAATCCCTTTCCCTTGAACCGGAAACTCATTCCGGACTGAGTGCCGGGGGGCACCTTCAATGCAAGACGGCCGTCGGGGCCGGGAAGCTCCACTCGCTCGCCCAGGACCGCCTCTTTGAAGGTAATGGGCAGCGTCAGATGAATGTCCTTGCCTTCCCGGCGGAAGTACTCGTGGGGAGCGACCAGCACGTTGAGATACAGGTCGCCGGTCTTACCGCCGTGGAGGCCGGGGGCCCCTTGGCCGGGAACCCGTACCCGGGATCCCGTGTCGATTCCCGCGGGAATCCGGACTTCAATCCTTCTGTCCAAGATCCTCAGATCCGCGGACATGCCCCGGTATGCCTGGTCAAAGTCAACGGTGAGATTATACTCGACGTCCTGCCCTGCCTGAGGTTGGCCTCTTCCCCCGCGGCCCGGTCCGGATCGTACGAATTCGGAAAACATGTCGTCAAAGAAACTATGTCCCGAGTTTCCCGAGAAGTTCCCGAAGTTGAACGTATAGCTGCCGTCTCCATATCGGACGCCTTCGAATGGACTGCGGCGGCCGGAAGATCCAAATCCTTGAAAATTCGGGTCGACACCTTCATGACCGTACATGTCGAACCGATGCCTCTTCTCAGGGTCGTTGAGAATCTCGTACGCTTCGGAGATCTCTTTGAACCGAACTTCCGAGGCCTTGCTGTTACGGTTCATGTCGGGATGATGCTCTCGGGCGAGTTTCCTGTAAGACTTCTTGATCTCCGCATCAGATGCGGATCGGGTCACCCCAAGCACTCTATAAGGGTCACGCTTTGCCATTTTTACTCGATTCTTGAAACTCCCGGAACACTCAAGTGCTACAGATTGCGCGATCTCGGGATCCATAGGTCGCAGTCAACGTAAAGCACCCGGTCCGCCGGACGGTTTTCACGCGCCGCATGCCCGGACCACGGGAGCCCGCCCGCTGTAGCCACTCCGCACGTGTCGGCCGGGATCGTCAACTGCCGGGGTTGATGGGAACCCTATCGAGAAAGACACACAACCGATATACTTCGTTCGCAGGACTCTTCGGCTTTCGGAAGCTTCACTTCAAGCAAGCCGTCCGCGTAATTGGCCTCGGCAGCGTCCAGGTCCACTTGACCCGGCAAGGCGAAGCTCCTCTCGAACATGCCGTGGATCCTCTCGATGCTGTGGTACGCCGCGACGACCGGTTCGGTTTCGGGCGACCTCTCGCCGAATATCGTCAACCGGTTGCCGCGAACCTCGATGTTGATGTTTTCCCGTCCCACACCGGGCAACTCGGCCAGGAAGATATAGGAGTCCGGAGTCTCCAACATGTCCACCACCGGACACCAGCAAGCCTTACGTCTGGAAGACGGCTCTTCGGCAGTCGGATTGACCAGCCGGCTTACCCTTTCCTGAAAGTTCAGAAGATCCCTTAACGGGTCCCAGCGATTAAGCGTCATGCCCTGCACTCCGGGTTGAAAATCTACAATGTCTTGCAATTATTCCGCGAAAATCTTCGACCAAAGAGTAAGTCTTTTTGCTTCCCTAGTCAAGCCCAAACACGTGCACCACAAAGCGGCCCGAGCCGAGCCGATGTCCGCATCCGCCCGGTCGTCCCGGGCGTGGATGGAAGGCGGGAAACCATTGCACAATGCATAGTAACGAATGTCGGGAGGTTGCCGGGATCCGACCATTTCTCCGGAACGGAAAAGAGCCCGGCGTCGGCAGTGCCGAGGCGGCGGGTCCTGGGGGCATGACCTGAACCTTTCTTCTCGTCGGGTTTGAGGCTGTTACTTGGTCCCCGCGGGAGCCAAGAATCCCTGTTTCTTCAACCCGTCCACGAGAACCCAGCCCTTCCCACGTGGGGCAGCGATGGTATGCGTCTGCGGTTTTCCTGAAACCTTGGCGGGAAAAAGCCCCGCCGAAGGCCTGATCCTGGGATTGATCTGCAGTATCTGCCGGGCCGGCACTCCGGTTATACGGGCGATTTCGGAAATGGGTAGATCCTTCTTCAGAAGCAGTCCCGTTACCTGGTCAAAGGTAAGCGGCTCGGGCTTCTTAAAAGGCAGTCCGTACCATAGCGTGTTGGAGCCGACTACCGCGAGGGCGATCCACCTCGGGATCAGGACTTCCGGATTGTCGTCGAATGGTATGTCCCAGAATGATCTTGCATTCCAGCGTTCCATCATGCTCTCCACACTCCCTACGGACGTCATGAAGGCCGCCGCGGCAATCAACCAACTGTCGGTCCGCAATTCCCCCTTGATCTCCTTTATGCGGGCGGCAAAGCACCTGGTGGAGAGTTCCACGTCCAGCCTATCGTCATACCACTCGTTCGAGAGCATATTCAACCCGGAACAGGGTTTTTCCAAGGCCCACATGCCTCCTTCATGCCCTTTCCCTTTCGCTCTCTTCATGCGGGATATTATGGGGCCCAACCAAACGAATTCCCTAGGAATACCCTCCTTCTCGAAAATCTCCTCGAGAATCCAGGCTTGTCTCCCTTCTTCCGTCAGCCACAGCGTCAAGACGCTCCGGGCGTCCAACAGGAGGAAATTCACCTCAGATTGAACACGCGTACGCACGTCGACTCTGTCGAGAGGAATGATTTCACCGGCAAACTTGAAGGGGGTCCGGGTCATCGACGGAGGCAACGAGTGCCGCGGGCTCCCCTGTTCAACCTGTTTCTTAGGACCCGCACTGAAAGCCGCCGTCGATCCGCCGCCCCGGACATCGAGGCCTACGGCCGTGAGTAGGACCAGTCCGCACGTGATTGCACGTATTCGTGTTGCAGAGGGACGATCGTTAGTTTTCGGCAGGGGATGCATACACTACCCGCGCAACTCCATCATCGGTCGGGTTGGGATTTGAGCTCTTTTCCCAGCTTCTCGAGTTTCCCTTTCACCACGAGATTATCGGGATTGATTTGGAGGGACCTCCTGTAGGCTTCAGCCGCCCGGTCCTTAAGGCTTTTCACCATGAGCACGTCCCCAAGGTGTTCGGCTATGATGGGATCCGACTTGACCTTTTCAGAGGCCTTTTCCAGATAGCCGAGGGCCGTGTCGTCTTCACCCTTAAGGTGCATGATCCAGGCCAATGAATCGAGTATATAGCCGTCGTCGGGCTTCAATTCCAGCGCCTTGCGTATCAGTCTCTCGGCTCTTGTTATGTCCGTTCCCCCCACGGCCAACGTGTACCCCATGAAATTCAGGGCGCTGGCGTCGTCGGGTTGCTGCTCGACAATCTTCTCCATTTCCTGCAGGCCCATCTTGCGGCGGCCGCTTTTTTCCAGGACATTACCCAAGGAATAACGGATCCGCGCATTCTTGGGCTCCAATTCAAGGGCTTTCGTATACATCTCCACGGCTTCACTGTACCGGTGCAGTTCATCCAGTATGGAGCCTTTGATGTGGAGGACATCCGCATCCTTCGGCTCGGCATCGGCAGCCTCGTCTATATGCATGAGGGCCTTGCCGTAATTTCTCTCCTTCAACAGCATAATGGCCAACATGATCCGGGAATTGACAAAGCTGGGTTCACCCTTGCGTATCTGGACAAACTCCTTTTCCGCTTCATCAAGTTTTCCCTGTTCGCGGAGAATCCTTCCCAGGTGAAACCGGACCTGATCCCATCCGGGTTTGGTTTTGAGGATATTGTTCAGCAGGAGCCCGGCCTTTTCATATTGCTTCTGTTCCGCGAGAATCAGGGCCATGTTGATCTGTATTCTCAGGTTTGACGGCGCCAGTTTTGCCAGATCCTCGAATACCTCGTATGATTCGTCGTACTTCTTGAGGGTTGCGAGTACCTGGCCGAGGCTCAATCTGGCGTTTACATTGAACGGATCCAGTTTGACCGCCTCTCTGAAATGCCCTTCCGCTTCCGCCGGGTTCTTTCTTAGGAGGTGGATTCCTCCCAATTCGAAGTGGGCTTGAGCAGCGCTGTCGCCCTTCTGATCCAGGAGCTTGGAAAACACCCCAATGGCCTCATCGTATTTCTTGTTCTCGACCAGGACCTTTCCCAGGTAAAAATAACCCTCCCTTTCACCGGGGAATTGCTCGATCATTTTCGAGAATGTCTTCTCAGCTTCGCCGTACAGCTTTTGAGAGGCCTGAAGAGAGCCCAGGAACACATAGAGGTCCCTGTCCGAGGGTTTCAGATCCAGCGCGCGGCTGTAGGACTCCGCGGCACGGGTCCTGTCCCCGGTGACGGCATAAATCTTGCCCAGCAGGGTGTACGCCTCTTCGTAATCCGGCTCGAATATGGTGGCCGCCCTTGCCATGATCAGAGCGTCCGCGATCTGTCTTTTGCGTGCCAGGATCGTTGCAATGCGCGTGTTCAGGTACGCCGACGACGGGTCGAGATCCAACGCCTTCCGGAAGTGATCCAGAACGGCTTCGGCATCACCCAAGGCCTGAGACTGCTCGGCCATAAGAAAGAACAGACCCGGGTCATGTTCCAGGTCCGGGCGGGAGATCGTCCGTGGATCGGCGTGCGCAAGATCCGTCGAATCAAGATTGCGCCCGAGGTTGGTCGCTGCAATCACGGATGACGCCATAAGCCAGAATACTGCCGAGACACATATGCTGCAGACTGCTGCTTTCGGTATTTTCATCATAGACAAACCCTTGATTTTCCGGGACCTGCCGTGTGAGCGGCCGGGAGGCGAAATGCTGCGGGATCGTGAACCCTTGGACGTCCGGCAGGTTCACGTGCCGGTTCTTTCAGTCTAGGAGGAGCGATTACCGGTCCTTCGCGGACAGGCTTCTTGCGCACACGGTCGAGGTTCCGGCGTCCCGGAGGCTCATCGACGGCCGGCGCTTCGAAGCTTGTCAATGACTTGCCTATAGGGCGGGTTTCCGAAAACCGCGCTTCCCGCGACGAATACGTCGGCACCGCAGGCCGCGATATCCGGAGCGGTTTTGGGACTGACCCCGCCGTCAATCTCGATAAGGATGTCGTAACCGGATCCGTCGATCATTTCTCTCAGTGCCCGCACTTTCGGCAACATGGTCGGGATAAAGGACTGGCCGCCGAATCCCGGATTGACGGTCATGATCATGATGACGTCGAGTTCCGCCAGCACATGCCTTACCGCCTCCAATCCGGTGGACGGATTGAGAGCCGCGCCGGGCCGCATTCCCAGATCTCGAATTCTCGTGAGTGTGCGGTGCAGATGATGGGTGGCTTCGGGATGAACCGCGAGAACATCGGCACCGGCCTCGTGGAAGAAATCGAGATAGTAATCCGGGTCGCTTATCATCAGGTGGACGTCCAGCGGGATCCGGGCGGCCTTCTTGGCCGCCGCGACGATCATGGGGCCAATGGTTATGTTGGGCACGAAGTGCCCGTCCATTACGTCGATGTGTAGCCAGTCCGCTCCGGCATCCTCAACCGCGCGGATTTCTTCTCCCAACCGGGTAAAATCGGCCGAGAGGATGGACGGTGAAATCAGTATATCCTTCTTCGTTTCCATGCACTTCCTCAATCTAGTTCGAGTCCTTTGGGAAGGCTCCCGGACTCCATCTCATCCGTCGCGACCGGCGAGGGGGGGGGGCTACATCCCAATACCGGGGACCGTACGGCCGCACCGGGGACAGAGGCCGTCCTTCACCGCATAGCCCGCAATATGATAACCAATGCGGTCAATAAGAGTGTGAGCGCATGCCGGGCAATAGGTTTTCTCGCCGGAATCGTGAGGGACATTCCCCGAATACACGTACTCCAGGCCCTCATCCATGCCGATCCGCCTCACCCGTCCGATCGCTTCCACCTCGGTGGGAGGAAGTTTGTTCTCCCGATACTGGGGATAGAAGCGGCTCACATGCCATGGCGTCTCTTTCCCCAAATCAGTCCGGATGAAACGGGCCATATCTCTTATCTCGTCCGGGTCGTCGTTGAGGGTTGGGATCAGCAGAGTCGTCACTTCCAACCAGATTCCCAACTCCTTTATGTATCGCAGGGAATCCATGACGCCTTCGCGTCTTGCCTTGCAGTAGTGAGTATAAAACCGGTCGTTAAAGGCCTTCAAGTCCACATTGGCCGCATCGAGCAGTCCGGCTGCGTCGTCGAGCATCTCACGGGTCATGTACCCGTTGGTCACAAAAACATTGAGAAGCCCGTGCCCGTGGGCTTCTTCCATGGTTTCCCGGGCCAGTTCGTAGAAGACGGTCGGTTCGGTATACGTGTACGAAATGCTCCTACAGCCTCGGCGAACCGCGGTGTTGACGATATCTATGGGGGAGTAGGCCTCTCCTACGATACGGCCTTCGTCCCTCGGCATCTGAGAGATCGAGTAGTTCTGGCAAAAGGAACATTGGAAATTGCACCCAACCGTGGCGATGGAAAACGACGTGCTCCCCGGGGCTACATGGAACAACGGCTTCTTCTCGATGGGATCCACCGCGGTGGAGACTACCTTGTCGTATACCAAGGTGTAGAGCGTGCCGTCCACGTTCCGGCGGACTCCACAGATTCCCGTCTTGCCGTCGTCTATGGTGCATCCGTGCCTGCACAGGCGACACTTGACGCGTTCCGATTCCACTCTTTCGTAGAGCACCGCCTCTTTCATTGCCGCCGCTCCTTGAGGCCTGCCGGCAGACGCCTGCCGATGCCGTCAAAGCTTCCGTTGGACATGACGAGCACAACATCTCCTTCACGGAGCTCACCGTAAAGAAAGTGGAGGATGTCGTCGGTGCCGTCGAATGCGTGAGCCCTTTTTCCCCGTGAATTGAGATCCGACGCGACGCGTGCCGAACTGAACCGGTCCCCCTCGGGGAACTTCTCGGGATCACGCGGTTCCCGGAGGACAATGAGGTCCGCGTCCAGAAACGCGGGGACGTAGGCTTCCTGAAAGAACGACCGTCTACTCGTGTTGGTGCGCGGCTCGAACACCGCCACCAGCCTCGCTGTGGGATACCGTAGGCGGACGCCGCGGCACGTTTCCTTCACTGCCGTGGGATGATGCGCGAAATCATCGATCACGAGGATGCCGCCCGCGTCGCCCACCACTTCCTGCCTGCGGTGAACTCCCTGAAAAGAACCAAGTGCGTCCACGGCCTTCTGCGGGTCTATTCCCGCGGCATCAGTTGCGGCAATTGCCGCCAAGGCATTCGCTATATTATGAAAGCCGAACAGCGGTATTGTTCCCGCAGCCGCCGGGCGCCCGCGATGGACAATCGTGGTTTTCATGCCGAGCGGCGTGAAGTCCGCGTCGCCGGCAAACCATTCCATTCCCGGATCATTGCCGTACGTGACCACTCTGCCGTTCAGATCGGCACAAAGGCCCCTGACCGAAGAGTGCTCCGCACATGCGATGAGATGACCGCGGGAGGGAACGAGCCGGACAAAATCTCGAAACCGGTCCTGAATCTCCTCCAGAGAAGCGTAAATGTCGCCGTGGTCGAACTCGCACGAGGTCACGACCGCAATGTCGGGTTGGTAGTGCAGGAACTTTGGCCGCTTGTCGAAGTACGCCGTGTCGTACTCGTCTCCCTCGATCACAAAGAACTTGCCTGTTCCAAGCCGGTGGTTTGTTTCGAAACCTCTGATCAGTCCACCGATCATGAAGCCCGGATCGAGGTTCTCCTTGTACAGGATCCAGGCGATCATGGCGCTCACCGTGGTCTTGCCGTGGGTTCCCGTCACAACGATGCGTTTCTTGTCCCTGGTGAAATAGGTGTTCAGTGCTGCGGGCATCGAGGCGAACGGGATGCCCGACATTTCCAGTGCTCTTGCCTCGGGATTGGTGCGGCGTATGACATTCCCCACCACGACCAAGTCCGGCTTGGGCGTCAGATTCCCGGGACCGTACTTTTCCGTCACCTTGATTCCCTTTTCCGCAAGGAAGACGCTCATCGGGGGGTACACGCCCTCGTCCGACCCCGTGACAATGCAGCCGGTCCGGTGGAACATGCCTGCCAGCGAACCCATGCCCGTGCCGCAGATCCCCATCAGATGGACGCGGCGGGGCGATTCCGGCAAAGGGGCGGTATTCAAACCCTGATTGTCCTGAACATGTTCCATAGGCCCGAGTTGCTATCATTCCGCTTCGTCTATGTCAAGCTCAAGAAAACACAAAGAGATTCGGTTCCGCCTCGCATGTCCGCATCCCTCCGCCGGCACGGGTATCCCACCCGGTGAGGTCTTCAACAGGACCGGCGTAGCCTACACTAAGGGACTGTCGCAGAATAAATCTTTCATCGTTCCGGCTTACTAGTCCGGCCTTGAAAGACCGGTCTACTCTCATACTGTCCCTTCCGGGACGTGCATGATCGCTTGCCCCGACAGGGGCTGTTGAGAGTAGCCCGGTACTTCAGTGCCGGGTCAA
>JAZDHD010000011.1:0-9045 GCA_043806215.1 Pseudomonadota bacterium
GCGTGCAAACGGTACGGGCTTGTGCCCGAGGTTCCCGCTACCGCGACAACAAGCGGAACTGCTCCGAAGCTCGTGCAATTACAGCCCTTCCGGTTTGGCGTCAAGATTGCCCGTCCCTAAGAAAACAAGAGAAGACCGAGCGTAAATACCCATCTATCAAGCCTGCCTCGTGTCTTTAAATGGGTGACCCCATTCCGCCATTCCGCGGCTCAGAAGCTCTGTGGTTTGGTAGCTGAGACCTTCAGGGCAGGTGAGTCTGAGAAGCAGATTTCCGCAGTTATCTCGACTGAGTAGATGAGATATTGCCGCCCAAGCAGACCCTGACCTACAAAGCCTGGAAAATTGAGGTGGGAATCAAACTTTGAGGACAATGGTTTGGACCAGAGGTTTACGGCCCAGGATCCGATTGATGTATCTGCGGACAGCGCGTCGGATTTGTTCTTCGTAGTGGTTCCACTCTTCGGGAGTCCCGGGATCCAGTTCCGCCAATTGCTCTTCGATCGAAATCCGGACGCCTTCCAGTAATTCCGGTTCCACTTCATCAAAGGTAACGCCTTGTGAACGGACCTCCGGGCCCGCGATCGTTCTACCGGTCTCTTTATTGATCACCAAGACTACGGTAACGAACCCCACCTCAGAAAGCGTCCGCCTGTCGCGCAGAACATCATGACCGACGTCCCCGACTCCTTTCCCGTGCACAAAGACCCGACCAACTTCGACTTGCTCGATCACCCGGGCCCCTTCGTGGGAAATCTCTACGAGGTCTCCATCCTGGGCTACGAGAACGCTGTCGATACCCTCATCCCTCGCAATATGTGCGTGGCGCAACAGATGTCTATACTCTCCATGAATGGGTATAAAGCACTTTGGATGAACGAGGCGTATGAGGTAACGCAGTTCTTCCTCACTGGCATGCCCGGAGACGTGGACGTCGGATACCTTTTCATACATCACGCGAGCGCCACGCCTCGAAAACTCGTTGATATTGTGCGTGATGGCTCTTTCGTTGCCCGGAATAAACTTTGAGGAAAGAACCACAACGTCTCCGGGCTTGACTCTCAGGAACTTGTGCCGGTCCAAGGCCATGAGCGAAAGTGCCGACATGGGCTCTCCTTGAGAGCCTGTGGAGAGAACCGTCACTTTCTCATCCGGTAGGCTTTCCATGTCCTTCATGTCGACCATTATGCCGTCAGGAATGTCAAGATATCCTCTGTCGGCCGCGATCTTGGCATTAGACACCATGGACCTCCCGACAAGAACAACCTTTCGACCAAATTCCTGTGCCAGATGGATCACTTGTTGAATCCGGTGGATGTTTGATGAGAAGGTAGCGATGAGTATACGTCCTGACGCTTCTTTGAAAATGGTCTCGAAAGCGGGACGGATCATGCATTCCGAGAGCGTGTTCCCCGTGTTTTCCACATTGGTGCTGTCCGATAACAGCGCCAGGACTTCGTTGCGCGCATAGCCTGCGATTTTCTCCAGATCGCATAGGCGTCCGTCTATCGGTGTGGGGTCCAGTTTGAAATCACCAGAATGAAGAATCACTCCCGCCCGAGTCTTGATGGCCAAACCAACACCATCGGCCACGGAGTGGCACATGGCGAAGAAACCTATCTCAAAAGGCCCCAGTTGAACGATGCTGTCGGCGGTGACTACGTTTCTGACACTGCTGCCCATAAGGCCGAATTCTTCAAGTATGTTCTCGATCAGACCCATCGTGAGTCTCGTTGCATAAATAGGAGCCGGGATTTTTTTGAGAACGTAAGGGAGCGCCCCTATGTGGTCCAAATGACCGTGAGTCAAGATAATCCCGAGGACGTTCCAATCCTGCCGGATTACGACGTCCAGGTCAGGTATCACTTTGTCCACCCCGGGCATGGACTCGTCCGGGAACATCAGCCCTGTGTCAATAATGAAGGCATCTTTGCCGAGAGCTACGATCATCATATTCAGACCGATTTCTCCCAGTCCCCCCAAGGGAAGCACTCTCAGTTTTAGTCTCGAATCATCGCTCATAAGAACCTCGTTTGATGTAATGCCTATTAACCATAGATCTCAAGTAACATCACCGGCTTCCTTAGACGCCAGCGGTTAAGTCCGTGCATTAGCGCGACTGACATTCACGGGTTTTTCGAAAGACAATGTCCGGCCATTGTTCCGCCGTGAATTTCAGTTTCCATCCGTTTTCCGCCAGGAAGGTCAGGTTCCCCTCGGGGTCTAGAGCCAGATTCCTCCGGTTGGCCGACTCGAATGCCGCCATTCTTTTGCGATCCTCAGAGTCCACCCAACACGCGGCGGAATAATCCATCGGTTCATATACGGCATCTACGCCGTACTCGGCTTTCAGTCGAGCCATGGTCACATCGAACTGCAACAGGCCCACCGCGCCCAGGATGAATTCATTTCCCACCAGCGGGCGTAACAGCTGCACTGCGCCTTCTTCCATCAACTGGAACAAGCCCTTGTGGAGCTGCTTGGACTTGAGCGGAGATTTCAGTCTGACGCGACGGAAATGCTCGGGTGCAAAATTCGGGATACCGGTGAAAGTAAGCGGTTCCTTCTCTGAAAAGGTGTCTCCGATCCTGATCGTACCATGGTTATGGATACCGATGATGTCACCGGGCCAGGCATCCTCCGTAAGGGCGCGGTCCTGAGACATGAAAATGATCGGGTTGGCAATGAGGATATCCTTGCCCACGCGATGGTGGCGGACGCGCATTCCCCGTCGGAATTGGCCGGAACAAACTCGCAAAAAGGCGATTCGATCCCGATGTGCCGGGTCCATGTTGGCCTGAACTTTGAAGACAAAACCTGAAAACTCCTCCTCGTCGGGCGATACCATGCGGGTAGTGGTCGGTCTGGGCAAAGGACCGGGCGCTATCCGGACAAAGGTGTCGAGCAACTCGCGCACACCGAAGTTGTTGATTGCACTGCCAAAAAAAACAGGCGTCTGGCTGCCCTTGAGAAAGTCCTGCAAGTCGAAGGGATTGGCTGCGCCCTCCAACAATGCCACGTCTTCCCTCAGTTCGTCGGCTTGACGGCCCAGGATTTCATCGAGCAGAGGGTCGCTCAGATCGTGGATAGTGATCGCATCGTCGGGCTGGTGGTCCTGACCGGGAGTGAAGAGGGTCATCTCCTTGCGATAAAGATTGTAAGTGCCCTTGAAGCGTTGGCCCATGCCGACGGGCCAGGAAAGCGGCGCGCATTCGATCTGCAGGGTTTCTTCGATATCCCCGAGAATATCGAGCGGCGCAATGCCCATACGGTCAAGCTTATTGATGAAAGTCAGGATGGGAGTGTTGCGCATCCGGCAGACCTCCATCAGACTCCGGGTTTGCGTCTCCACCCCTTTGGCACTGTCGATGACCATGACCGCACTGTCCACAGCCGTCAACACCCGGTACGTATCTTCCGAAAAATCCTGGTGACCGGGCGTGTCCAGGAGGTTGATTTCGTAATCGCCATAATGGAACTTCATGACCGAACTGGTCACCGAGATGCCGCGCTCCTGTTCTATGGACATCCAGTCACTGGTGGCATGACGGTTGGCCTTGCGGGCTTTAACCGAACCCGCCATCTGGATGGCGCCGCCGAAAAGCAGCAGTTTTTCGGTCAGCGTGGTTTTGCCGGCGTCCGGATGACTGATGATGCCAAAGGTACGACGGCGGTCGATTTCTCGGCGCCGTGTTTTATCAACTGGGTTTTTCATGCCTGCTCCGTTCCGAGAAGCGGCTGCTCCGCTGACATCAGGGTTCTGCACCGATACGATCGGTTTGCTCGCACGCCCCTCTTGTCGGCGGAACCGCAGTGAGTGGAAAAGATGTCTCGTGAGTCTTTGACGAGGATTTGGAAGCTAAGATACCGCCACTTCTATGTCAAATGAAATCGTCGATCTCAAGGTGGCGTCAGAAAGGATGGGTCATTCTTGCGCGAAAATTCTCGCGGGGTGGTGAAGGCTCGCAAGCCGGGGTGTTCGAACTGCAAAATCATAAGATAAAACCTCATAACCTACCGACATAAAGATCTTCCTTGGCAATGTCAACAAAAATCAAATCAAACGCTATGAGTCCGATGAAACATGCGGTCTCTTTTCTTTGGGACATCAACATGTTAAATCCGCCACAATTCTGGAGAACGTGCCTGGTTTACCTGACCGGACCGTATTTGTGCCGGCTAAAGGTAGTCTCTAATCTGAGACAGCCTATGGATTTGGTGTCCGGGTCAGGCTTATCATCTTGGTATTCTGGTGTATGGTAGGCTCATGGCACGGAGAGCACGCATTCACTGTCCCGGCGCGGTGTAGGTTGGAAGAAGGAGTCAAGCGAGTCGATGGTCACATCCCTGCACTGTGTTTGATGAGCAACCACGCCGATGGGATACGAGGTGGGTGCGGCAGAGGTTTTCGTTCCGGCAAAAGAGGCTCTTCGGAGAGCGGGCGAGAAGATGAAACGACGGGCCTCCAGAGAGGTGATAATCACTCAGCGTGCAAACGGTACGGGCTTGTGCCCGAGGTTCCCGCTACCGCGGCAACAAGCGGAACTGCTCCGAAGCTCGGGCAATTACGGCCCTTCCGGTTTGGCGTCAAGATCGCCCGTCCCTGAGAAAACAAGAGAAGACTGTGCGTAAATACCCATATATCAAGCCTGCCTTTTCGCTGCAATCCGGGGACACGATTCCGAGTTTTGCGAGGTCGCATGGCGCCGTTCGCAAAATCGGATCATGTCCCCGATTGCAAGGTTTGTTTTGTGACAGACCCATAACTTTAAGCCGCGAATCGCACCACCTCAATTTCGGCATTTCTCTTCACGGCTTCTTCAGCCATAGACAAGACGCGATCTGTGGTTAATTCGTCGAGATAGTATTCACCACAATTGACGCAGATCTCGGCCGGCACGTCCTTAATGATGACAATCGTCTTTCCTCTCTCAAGAGTGACGGTGGTTGTGCCAAGTCTTGTCTCGCCGTGTTTACAGATTACGCATTTCATAGGGGCCTCCTGGTTTTGAGGTCCGACTCCCAAATCGTTGGGTCAGGAATGTACACGGTTACGATGTGACACGTCGGCCCGTTTACAGCAACAACGACATGAATGGGATGATTTCCGACGAATCCGAGCATGAGACAACTCGGAAAAGGGGCATCGTCGGGATACTCTTCGACAACCTCACCAGTCTGAAGAACCTTTCGGACATCGGATCTTGAGATGAAACGTTCAAACATCCTGGTAATGGCATGTCTGCTGAAAAGGACCCAGCTACACTTCACAGTATCCTCCCGTTGAGAGTCATCATATCCCCGTCTTCTCCACAGCGTCAAGCAGCTTCACCGCGATTTGCAGCGAGATAATCGCACGGCAGGCCCATAATTGCCCGCAGCTCGGCAAGATAAGCGCCGTTTCTGAGACCGGCACCTTGAAATCATCCGAACAACCATGCCACTATGAGGTCAGTGAGGTGGCACGTCTCATGTCCGTATCGGTACAGGAAGTACTCCGGCGCATTGATTTTTTGGGCTTACGCAGCCCCACACACCTGACGCTCATGATTACCGATGTGTGCAATCTCCGGTGCCGTCATTGCCTGCTCGATTGCTCACCGGACGCTCAGGCCGGGCACACGGCCAAAGAACCGCTCATGGAGATCATTGAAGGCTTTGCCCGAATGGGCGGAAAGCGGCTCATGCTGACCGGGGGTGAGCCCTTGCTGCATCCGGATTGGCCGGCGATCCTCTCGGCGGCATGCAGCAGAGAGGAGTTCGCCGAGGTGTGCCTCCAGACGAATGCCGTGCTTCTGACCGAGCCTGACGTCAAAGCGCTTGAGAGATTGTCCGACGGCCGACTGTTTCTTCAGGTGAGCCTGGAAGGTCCCACCGCGGACACCAACGATGTTGTCCGCGGCGCGGGAAGTTTCCAACGGATTGTTGAGGGCTTGCATCGCCTCGTCGAGGCCGGGTTGGGGATGAATACGCGGCTCGCGTTCACCGAGATGCGTCACAACTTCGATCACCTGCCGAGAATGTTCGATCTGGCGGAAGAGATGGGGCTGGGGCGGATCATCACCGGCACCATGGTTTGCGGCGGCCGCGCGGCAAAAGACAACGGCCTCGCCATGCCCACCCCCGGGCAATATCGGCGTCTCTTGGACCGGTACCATTCAGACATGCGGTTCAGGGACGCATACCGTGAACGAGGAAACATTGCTGCCATCGAATGGCACAAGGCGAAGTCCGACTCCGCTCAGCCCGGGTGCACGTGCATCGAGACGCCTTTTATCTCGGCAGCGGGACGCATGTATCCCTGTGTCATGTTGTTGTGCGACGAGTACTCGGTAGAGAATGTTCACAGCCGGGGATTGGAGGAAACGATCTGTTCGGCCTTGGATCTCTGGTCGCGCCTGCCGGAGATACACCGTCGCCGCAGGGCGGCTCTCGAGTCGTGTGAAGGGTGCCCCGGCCGGTCACACTGCAACGGAGGATGTATGGGCCGGGCGTACGCCGCAGCCGGTGATTTCATGTCGCCCGAGGACCGGTGTTCCTTGAGGCGCGCGGTCTATTCGTATGGCGACAATCAAGACTCCCGCGGGCACGACGAATTGTGAGGACAGAAGAATCCAAGCATTCGCCGGAGGTTGGCCTCACCTGTTTTTATGCCGGTATCTTCTCCCCCGGTGCGGGGCAGAGACGCCGGGACACGGCCGAGGCCGACCGCGAAGTGTCTCCCCATATACGTCGCCGTGGTTGGAGCCAAGGGGCATTCAGTCTTTCGGGGGGCTCCCACAGTTTCTACGTATTTCCGAGTGGGGGGCATTCCGCTGTGCAGCACTTCTTGACCGGACCAACGTCGGAATGTATTTAGATAATAAATGAATCTCACCAATTACTCATCACGTTAAGCGTATGGGCGATCTTCCAAGCGAGGCATGCCATGAAGTTCATCGTGACTTTGGACCGGGATGAAGACGGGATCTGGGTAGTGGAGTGTCCCTCCATTCCCGGATGCGTAAGCCAAGGCAAGACCAAAGACGACGCTCTGGCGAACATCAAGGAAGCCATAAGCCTGTGCCTTGAGGTCAGAGCCGAAGCGGGCCTGCCTTTGACCATCGAGACGCGTCAATTGGAGGTTGTGGCCTAAGTGGGCACTATTCCTGTCCTCAGCGGGAAAGATGTAGTCCGGGTCCTTGAGTCCTTGGGTTGGAGTGTTGCCCGACGAAAAGGCAGCCATATCGTCATGGTCAAACAAGGAGAAATCGCCACTCTTTCTATTCCGGATCACAAGGAGGTAGGTAAAGGGACACTCAGGAGCCTTGTCCGTTCGGCTAACCTGACGATGGACCAATTCATTGGCGCCCTGTAGTGACGGTCGGAAACATCGGAAATCGGGGGCGTGAATTCGGGGAACACCTCACCGACTTGCTGTGGCACCCGAGCCGGCTTCGCAGGGCAGATCTCCATGCCGTGGAGCGGTGCCGGGAGAAGAACCCGTCTCCCTTACGTAATCAGCGTTGTTCCCGCGAATTATCATACTACATCTTCTCGAGCTTCTTCCGGTAGATCGCCAAGTCGGATGGTGAGAACAGCGCGAACACGACGCGGGTGATTTCCGGGAACCGCTTCAGTTGAGCCAAAGTGGTGGAGAGCGCTATCCCGCTCGCATCTTCAATGGGATAGCCGTACGCCCCCGTGGAGATCGACGGGAATGCCAACGATGTCAGTTTGTTGTCGTGGGCAACCTCGAAGCACCGAGTGTAACAGCTCTCCAGGAGCCTCGGTTCGCCGGAGACGCCTCCGCGATAGATCGGCCCCACCGTATGGATAACATGACGGGCCATGAGATTGTAGCCTCGGGTGATCTTGGCATCGCCGGTGTCACATCCGCCGAGAGTTCTGCATTCCGCCGGGAGTTTCGGGCCCGCAGCACGGTGGATGGCTCCGTCCACCCCGCCTCCTCCCAGGAGTGACTTGTTGGCGGCATTCACGACGGCATCCACGTCCATCTCGGTGATATCCCCTTGAACCAATTCTATTCTCTCTTTCATGGCAATAACCTCCTCGTGGTACCGGCGTCTCTGCCGGTATTTGCAGCACCGTCGTCCCTTGAGGACGCATCGGCGACGATGGGCTTCCCAACTTTTCCGGGTCTTGAAATGCCCGGCCAACCTCTCGTGTCCCTTAGTGCTCAGTGGCGTAAATACGGTCGCACAACCTGCCCCGGAAGATGACGGGCAGGGACGCCCGTCCCACGAAGATGGACGAGCCTTTCCGTGATCCTTCGTAGCCCGGGCCTCCGTGCCCGGATGTTGTTCTTGCCGTCTCCTAACATGCCGGCGCGAGGAAAATGTGCGACCGCATTTGAGCCATCTAGCACTTAGGGACATTATAAATCATGCGGACGGCATTTCCGTCAACCGCTGCGGCTTGCACGCCGGCCGGCGCGGGAGTATCCTGGTGGCCATGAGTCGGGATTGCCTTGAAGTCGAGTGCCGCCGGCGGCTTTGGAGGGTTTTCAATGGATGAAGAGTGCCCGAAGAACCAAGAGAAGGTTGCCCCCAAAAACGATCCGCCGGGAATGAACGGCATATCTCCGTCCATTGAGAAGGATCGCTCAACGTTTAGGGATGTACTGCGGAAACGGCTTCTTGAGCCGTTGGCCGTTTCGGACAATCCTCCGGGTGTGGATGCCTTGGGGGTTGCTCTGGGACTGCTCATCGCGCTCGGCCTCCCCATGGGGGGCCACACCGTGGCTCTCTGCCTCTTGCGGTTGTTTTTCAGGTTTAATGTCGTTGTCGCGTTCGCGTTCACCTGGATAGTCAACCCGTTCACGGTAATCCCCCTTTATTACGGGTACTATTACGTTGGGTCACTCATATCGGGCGGGCAATCGATCATGGGAGCGGGAGGCTTTCAGAAAGCCATGGAGCCGATCATCCACTCGCAGCATTTCCTCGAAGCACTGAGACAATTTGCCCTTCTCGATCTGCAAGTCTTGAAGAGATGGGCAATAACGGCAATGATGGTGTCGGTGCCGGTCAGTGTGTTGGGATACCT
>JAZDHD010000012.1:0-17271 GCA_043806215.1 Pseudomonadota bacterium
GGCACGGAGGCCCGGGCTACGGAGAACACAGACCAAGCCCGTCATCTTAGTGGGACGGGCGTCCCGGCCCGTCGTCTTCGTGGTGGATCGCCATGACGGGCCGGTCAGAACGGACGATGAAAGTCTGTCCCGGAAAGGACTTCCGGGTCAGAGACCGGGCAGAGCCCGGAGGACGGGCATTCCCAGGCGGAGCCCTGAGCATTACCCATATCCTCGGTCGCTGAACACCGGACTCATGCACTGAAAGGGCATACTGTGAATAGTCCCGCGGCACACGGGATTTTAACCCATGGAAACGGTGCACAATAACGGACAGTTATGGACCCCGAAGGGGTCCACCAACGAGACAACGAATACGGAGTTACTGGTCGGCCCCTTCAGGGCCGTTCCCCAAATTGGATAATGCCGTTTTCCACGGGTTGAAAACCCGTGGCTATTAAAGGTTAGCCCCTTCGGGGCTCCGGCTGGACATCACCTCGAATTGACCGGCTGTTTTCCGGCGATTCCTACGGTGCCGGCAATAAAGATATGGGACATGCTCAGGGCGGAGCATGGGAACGAGGGAAATTCCCCTTTTTCCCGGAGTCGCCTCGACTGTTCAATCAGTCTTTCAGCTTCTTGAGAATATGGCGGGCAAGATGCTCCTTGATCTCACTATGGCGAGGGACCGGCTGACACACGCCGGTTCTTGGATTCTCATACCAATCGTGTTTGCTGCCATGACGGATGAAGATGCACCCGCTCTGCTCAATCCGCCGGATAAGTTTCAGCCGGTTCATGCGATCTGGAGTTCGGCTACATGACGCACGCCGGGTATCTTTCCCCCGGTCAGGTCATGGTAGATGTCTCTCAGATTCTCCTGAAGTTCTTCGAGTGTCTCTCCCTGGGTCATATAGTCGGGAAACTCCTCAATGTACCCCAGCCACATGTCCTCGTCCTGCCAGTATATGTATCGTGTCGTTTTCATGACCCTATAATACGACCGCGCACGGTGCGTTTCAATGGATAAGTTCCGGGGACACCATACTCAATTCGGACAGAAAGAAGGGCTATGCAATACGGGACTTGCTCACGGCGCAACCAAAGCCGACCGTGGGCCGGGGGGCCCTGCCGGCGGTCTCCCGGGATAGGCCGGAGCATAGGCACAATACCTTTTCCCAAGCCGTGTCGGGAATCCGGAACTCAATAGGCGGACAAGTTTGTGAAACGGTGGAATTTCCCGTATATTTGAAAACTCACATAACCGCGACGAAACCGAGGTCGGTATGGATTGGGGTCTTTTCGTAGCCAAAAAGGTGGTCAGTGTGCTCTTCTATCCGGTGGGGACCACCCTGGCACTTCTTGCATCGGGTATCCTCATCTGGTTTTGGAAGCCCCGCAGCAGGCTCGGTATCGTTTTCATATGTACGGGAACTCTCTGGTTGTTCATTTCGTCCCTGGGCATAACCGGATCGATCCTCGCGGAACCTCTCGAGAAAGCGGCCGGATCCTATGCCGACCCCAAGGAACTCGCTGCACAACACGTGGAGTACATCGTCGTGTTGGGCAGCGGCATCCGGACAAATCCCGTCGAGCCTCTCGGATTAACCGACTGTTCTTCATTCTCGAGAGTTATCGAGGGAATACGGCTGTGGAAGGCAATTCCCGGAAGTAAGCTCGTAGTCTCGGGAGGGGGCTTGTCTTCGGAGGGTATGACTTCCGGCGAGGCCATGGCCGCGGTTGCCGGCAAGATGGGGGTGCCTCCGGGCGATATAGTCCGGGAGACCCGTTCCCTGGATACCATGGATGAAGCGGGATTGCTCAAGCCGTTGCTGGGAAACAGCCGATTCGCCCTGGTCACCTCGGCACTTCACATGAGTCGGTCCCTGAAAATTTTCAAGAGCTTGGGAATGAACCCCGTACCGGCTCCCGCGGACTTCCACGCAGAAGACCACAGGAAAGGGCTTCGTGCGTTCCTGCCGGGAGAAATGGGCATAAGGCTTAGCCAATGGGCGATTCATGAATACGTGGGCATGCTGCGGTTGCGGCTGGGAGACCTCTTGTAGCGTTGCGGGGGACTCCGTCTGGGGGCTCCGATTGCCGGGAACCGGTTATGGATTTTTCACGGCCGGATATCGTGTGGATGCACGTGTGGCGGTAATGATGCCGAAGAGAATCAGCACGCCGCTCACAAGGTGGACCCAGCCGATGCCCTCGTGCAGGATCAGTGCCGCCTCCAACCCACTGAAAGCCGGAAGGGAAAAGTAGACGAACGAGGCCCGTGCCGGGCCGATGACCTCAACGGCTCGATTCCAGCAAAGAAATGCCGCCACGGAGGGCCCCACGCCGATATACAGGATCGCGATGATTGCGGTACTGGACCAGGCGACGGACACGGATCCCATATGTTCCCGTACCAGCCACGGCAACAGAAACACGAGACCCAGAACAATGATGGCGGTGAGAAATGCCCCTTGTGGTAAGTTGTCGGGCATCCGTCGCACGAGGATTGTGTAGACCGCGAACAGGACTGCCGCCAAGAGCATCCACAGATCACCTTCCGTGAATGTCAATGTCAATAAGATTGCCGGGTCACCCTTGGTCACCAGAACAATCACGCCAAGCGTCGCGCTCACGAGGCCCAACAGGCGGCCCATGGTTATCGGTTCCCCGACAAAGAAGCGGTTGAACAGTATGACAAAGAGCGGGGTGGATGTCGCGATCAGGGACATGTTCACCGCCGGGGAAGTATGAGCTGCCATGTAAACGAGCGTATTGAATGAGGTGACCCCCATTGCCGCACATACGGACAAGTAGCCCACGTTGTTCCATATGATTCGGCGGGCTTTCCACGATGACTTTGCCGCAAAGGGAACCATAATGACCAGGGCCACGGACCAACGCAGAAAAGCCAAAGTAACCGGCGGTACGGATTCCACGAGTCCCCGGGCAACAATGAAATTGAATGACCAGATTATGGTGGCCGCAAGAACAAGGAGGTAGCCGGTAAGGTTGTCCGGCTTTTTCTGCATGATTTGGGACATGCCTCAAGCTACTACAGGTTTGGACGGAAATCGACATCGGTGTGGCCCATGGTTTATGCAACGTTGAAGAAAATCGATCCGGTCGGGCCGAATTAACGTTACTATATTACTGTAACGGACTGATCGTAATTGAGAAGGGCGGGCACGGACCGCTTCTCATGATCGATGCCGATGTGTTGTCAAGGATGGTAATCGTGGGAGTCTTGTTTCTTATCGGTGTGGATTTACAGAGAAGTTTTGGCTGGTCTTGTTTATTTTCGCGGCGGTGTGGGCTTTCATGTACCAACCGGCAGAGATAATCCAGAACGTCCTCGAGAAGAAAGGTGAATGACATTCTTCGTTTCTTCACCAGTCGGGGGAACGGCACGGTGCCGGCGCTCGATACCCTGAACCACTCAGCTCCGTGCCGTCTTCATCTATGGGCGCGCTATTTGTGGATGAACTCCGCCTTAGCCCGCGCCCCTTTCTCTATGAATGTCTTCAGGCCGATGCGGTTGTCTTCGTAGTTCCAGCATTCGCCGAAACGTTTGGCTTCTATCTTGAGGCCTTCGTCCACTGTGGTCCTTGCACCTTCCAAAATGGCCTGGACTGCGAGTTTGTCGATGACTTTGGAGTGATGTCCGATATCCAAATCCGGAACCGAATCGGGCGCATCCGGCAGTGGGTTCATCTCCATGAGCTTCACTTGGGCTGTTCCCGAGGCCAGCGCTCGAGCCAGTTCCTCCGCACGCTCCAACACATCCCCGTCCACTTCTTCGTTGATCAGACCGTACTCCAACGCCTGAGCGGATGAAATGGGATTGGCGGTGCGGATCATCTCCGAAGCCTTCTCAAAACCGATGAGTCTCGGGAGCCTCTGAGTTCCTCCCATGCCCGGGATGAGTCCCAAATTCACCTCGGGCTGCGCGACAAACACCTTCAGCCCCTTGGGAGCAACCCGGGCGGTGCAGCACATGGCAAGTTCGCAACCGCCCCCGAAGGCCAAACCATTCATTGCGGCCACCATGGGCTTGTCGATCTTTTCGAGCTCGGCCGATGCTATCTGTCCCTTACGGGCGAATCCCTCGGCTTCCTCGGGAGCGGTCAGGCCGGCCATCTCCTTGATGTCCGCACCTGCGACGAATGCCTTGTTTCCGTACCCGACCACTACACCGGCCTTGATTTCGGGGTCGTTCTTGATGATATCGCAGTACTCGAGCAACTCCTTGAAGACCTTGGTGTTGAGAGCGTTTAGTGCTTGGGGACGGCGGATGGTGATCACTCCGATGTCGCCTTTCTTCTCAAACAACACGTCGCGGATGTCCCACGGTTTTCCGGAAGCGGCCTGCTCCTGCAGACGCTTGGATACGGGCATGCCGTCATACTTCTTTGCAAACGCCTCAACCAACGCCAATGCCTTGTCCACTCCCATGGAGTTCATCAGTGCGAACGGCGCCTTCATGTCCAAGGCGACTTTGACCGCGAAATCGAAATCACTGACGGTAATAACGCCTGCGTCCACTATTTCGCACACCATGGCGAAATATGCCCCCAGAATCTCCTCGGTGATGGCCTTCTCCTTATCCGCGGGAACTTCAACCGTTTCTCCCCGTGCGGCCACTTCCCAGTCGGAGTTTGTGTCCACCATCTTCTGGAGCCTGTCAGGCACCCTGTACCACGGGACGAGCAACTCGTGCATTTGCGACAGACCATGGACGCAAATGGGATTACCTCCCGTAAGATTCTGAGCGGTCAGGGGGCCTACGCCCATTCCCAAACACTTGCCGGCTACCCAGTCGACCTGCTTCGAATCTCCGAGGCCGCCGTCGATACATTGAATGCAAGCCACCATGAGCCCTTCGAATACCGGATCAACTGCATAGGCGTAACGGGAGCCCACCTTGAGAGGGAATTTGCCGGTGTACTCGTAGAAGCGCATCATAAATTCCGCCAGGCCGGGATCCGTGTCCTTGCCGGGGATGATCTCAATGGCCGGATTGCGGTCCGCGGGAAAGAAGTAATGCGCGCCCAAAGAGCGTCCCTTAACCTTGACATCACTGAAGATCCGCTCAGGCTCCAAATGGGAGGAATTGCTTGCCAATATGGTCTGGTCGGAAACCAGCCCTTCCACCTGGTTGAAGATCTTGCGCTTCAGCGGAAGGTCTTCGGTGGCGGCTTCGATGACGAGATCCGCGCCCTTGAGCTGACCATAATCCGACGTGAACACGACCGAGCTCTTGATCGCTTCTACTTGATCAGGCTTGAGCTTGCCTTTTTGGCCGGCCTTGTCCACCTTCTTGCCGAGTTTTGCCTTCCCCGCTTCCAGGGCCTTCTCGGCGACGTCGACCACGACCACCTGCACGCCCTGACCATGCAGTGCGTTTGCAAAATGCAAGGCGATATCAGGACCAATTTGGCCGGAACCGATGACGCCGACCTTGTTGATTGAACGACCACGAAACGAAAACGCCATTTACCGTCCTCCTTGAGGTAATTTTCTCTGAAGTCTCCAGCATGGAAAACACTTGGTTGGGGTTACGTATGGGGGATCCGGCGCGATGAGTTCCCCCTGATCGACATTCCTTGCGTCCCGCGGGATCTTCACTCCCATCTCCGATGAAAAACCACGGAAACTAAAAACCGACCGGAACCACCCGGCCGCATTGCTCCTTTGGGCCACAGAGCACTAAGGTAGCATTCATTCAGGAGAATTGTAAAGCAAAACCATTCGGGGACAGCTGTTTGACAAATAGCATGGATATCGGAATGTTGCCTGGGCCTTTCAGGTAAGGGGCGGCGGGTTGCGAGGTTCTCCCGGCTGAACTGCGACGGATCGGGGGCCGTTAACCCTCCGGCGACAGTGCCCTCCGGGCAGGCCGTACCCTTTGCACAAAGAAATCCTTACCCCCGCGGAGCGGTTCATGTTACGATCAATCACAGTGTCGAATTCTACTTCCGGAGGTGTGGGAATGGACCTCAATGAGGCTATCCAAGGCAGACGGAGCATTCGGGCGTTTCTTCCGGACCCTGTTCCGAGAGAAACGATCGGAAAGATAGTGGACCTGGCAAGATGGGCCCCTTCATGGGGAAATACGCAGCCATGGGAGGTTGTGGCGGCGGATGGCGAGAAAGCAAAGGAATTGGCACGCCTATTCGAGGAGGCGGGCCGGGCGCTGACGAACCCCCGTCCGGACATAGAGATGCCCCTAAAGTTTCCGGACCCGTACAAGGAAAGGTACATGGGTTTGGGGAAGGACCTTTTGACGGCCATGGGAGTGGAAAGAGGTGATAAGGCCGCACGTATGGAACACTATTTGAACATGTACAAGTTCTTTGGCGCACCTGCGTGCATCTATCTCATCATCGACAAGGAGCTGAACGCACCCTATTCGTGCCTTGACCTGGGTTCCTTTGGAACCACTCTATGTTATGCGGCCTTACAGGAGGGCCTGGGTACCATATATCTGGCCGCGTCCATGCACTTCCCCGACATAGTGAGACGGGTCCTCGACATTCCCGAAACCAAGAAGATCGTGATCGGTATCGCCATAGGAACTCCCCATCCCGACGCGCCTGCGAGCCTGTTCAGGAGCCAACGGGTTCCGGTGGAGGATTTTTTCAGATTTGCTTAGTGCTCGGTGGCGCAAATGCGGTCCCACATTGTCCGCAGTGAGATTGCTTTCCCGAGTTCTGCGCGGGACTCCGTTCCCTGCAAAGACATGTTAACGATTGTCCTGCGACTCGGGGCTCGATCCGGACGAGCCACTTTCGGCGCTACAGGCAGGCTGAACCGTCTTCCCGGCGCAGGCCGGGAGCCGGATTCAAGCCCTGAAGGGGCTTGCGGCGAACAAAAAAATCATCGGTTTCTTGACACCGGACGTTCATGGGTTTATGATCCGCATGTTCCCGTCGCTTGAAAGAAAACTACCGGATCACATCAAAGGGCCCGAAGTACCGCCGGCACTTCGGGAAAAGTGCACCAGGGCTGACGGTTTCGGAGCCAATAACGCCATGGATAGGCGTGCTTTTATCAGAACAGTCGGTGCTATGGGCGCGGTCTCTCTGCTCGGCATCGTTCCACTTCGCGGAACCGGTTCGGCAGAACAGAGGTCTCCCCGGCAGTCCGATTCAAACCGTCCGGCGGCCGGAGATTTGGTGTGTCGGGGTCCATTCGATGTGGCTTTTGACAGTTCCGGGAATCTTCTGGTATCGGATCCGCCCTCGTACGGCATTCTCCGCCTGAATACGTCCCTCGTTCCGGTTGCGTCATTCGGCAAAGCGGGTGCGCAACCCGGATATCTCAATTTTCCCAAAGGGATCACGGTCGGTAAAGACGACCGCATATATGTCGTAGATTCAAACAATTGCCGAGTCCAGGTGTTCGACCGAAACGGGTCGGTTCTGCGCATTATCGGGTCGGTGGGATCCCTAGCCGGGTCGTTCGCCACCCCGCAAGGAATAGCCTTGGACCAAGAGGGCAGACTCCTCGTGGCGGATACTCGAAACCACCGCATCCAGATTTTTGAGGACGATAAACTGATCTCGGTCATCGGCGAGCTGGGAGACGGCAAGGATCAATTCCGTCTTCCCACCGCCTGCGCGGTGAGATCGGACGGCGATATAACGGTGTTGGACAGCAAGCACGGACTGGTGAAGGTATTTGACAAGGAACACGGGTTCCGCACCGAGTTCGGCGGCGTAGGAAGCAAACCGGGGCTCCTCAACATGCCTCAAGGCATGGCGTTGGACGCTAAGGACCATGTCTGGATCGCTGATACGGGCAACAACAGGATTCAGGAATTCGACGCCGACGGAAAGCTTGCCTCGGTAGTCGGTAAGCAAGGTTCGGGACCTCTCGAATTTGTCGGGCCGACCGGGATCGCCTGCCGTGAGGGCAGGATCTACGTTGCAGATAATGGAAACCGCCGCATCCAGATCTTGACGAGGACGAACGGAAAGGCCGGTTAGGGTTTTTTGTGCCTTGTCCCCGGGGAACAAGGGATCTCCGGGCGCGGACGATGAAGGTCGCGTGCGGAGGAGACTTCCGGGTCAAAGACCGGGCAGAGCCCGGAGAAGAGGCGTTACCAGGCGGAGCCTGGGAACGAGAAGAACCGTACAATCGGGGCCGTAGGGTGTCCCTAGGCGTAGGCCCATAAGCGCTTAATCCGGCATTGTCGGAGTCCTCAGATTCCCCCCTTTAGTAAAGGGGGGTTAGGGGGGATTTTTCTGATTCATAAATCCCCCTAGCCCCCTTTTTCAAAGGGGGAACAAGAGGAAATGTCCTTCAAAATAGGTGTCCTCCCGACCAAGGACACAAGAGCGCCTATGGGGCAGAGCCCGGGAAGCCGAATTCAGCCGGTTCCTTGTGCCGGCAGTACCGAGGACCATGAATATCGAGCATGTGACTCTCCTTTTTCTTGTTTGCGTCTTCGTCGGTGCGGAGATCTTCCGGGCACGCCGCGGCCGGCGGGGAGTAATCACTGCCGGCGACGAGTGCTGCATAGGACCCGCGGTCCTTCCCATCATGACGGTGAAAGTCATGCTCGAACGAGGCGACGAGGTCACGGCCAGGCTAAACTGTTGCACGGCCTGTTTAGGGAGACTCACCATAGGTGACGAAGTGCGGGTATCCGACTCGCGGGACGGGTACGTTATTGATTTGCCCTGGCTTCGGCGCAGGTGCTCTCGCTCTGAACACTTATGGGTTGGGATCTGTCAAGAAGCCTCCACGAATTGTGAGAGTTCTCGGCCTCATTAGGCACTCCGTGGCTTCGCCTCGGGGATTGGAGCGTAAAGAGCGCATCATTGCGCCTGGACTTGGAGGGGAGACCATCTCCCCTCCAAACCTCCCCATCGTGTACCCGACCGTGGTCGCATGTCGGAGGTCTCTCATATGAGCGGTTTCCAAGCTCAAAGATCCGGCCGGCTTTTGCCTTCCGGAAGTGAAAGAGCCGTCATAACGCGGCGCCATGTGGAGATCATCTGGTGGAGATTCTCGGATACATAACGCTGAGCATTTTCTTGGGTCTTATGCTCCTCACGCTCTTCGGATACATCCGTACACCCGTACAGACGGTCCTTGTGTTCTCGACCATTCTCTGTCTCATTGTCGGCGGCGTCTTCCGCTTTTGGTTCTCGGGCTGGGACGCGGTGATGCTCATGCCCAACGAGTTCCTGGGGGGAATAATTCTCCATCCCATAACAGCGCTGCTTACCGGTCTCTTTCTTGCCGGCGGTTTGAAGGCTTCCGGAGGCTTCGAGGCACTTAAAGTCCTCCTGCAGCATTTGCGTAGAAGTCCCATCGGGCTGGCGGGGACTCTGGTCATCCTCATCAATCTTCCCGTCATCAGTTCTTTGCCCTGTGGACGAATCCTCGCCGCCGCGCTCTTGCCGTTGTTGTTCACATTCGGTTTCGAGGGCGGAATGGGCATTCTCACGAAGACCCAGATCATCGTGTTGATCGGGGCTTTTACCCGCAACGCCATGGGTTCGTGCGGCCCGTCCCCCATCGGCGGAGTAGGGCAGATCGGTGAAGGTTTTCTCGGGAGTTTCTTTGCAACCGCTTCCGACGGTATCTTGAGGGCTCCTCAAGCATTCTCCCTTATGCTGGGAACCGCGTTGGCGGCCCTGTTCCTCAAAATGGTCAGCCAAAGACTCTATCCGGACGACGTGGCCCTGCGGGATGCACCGCAGACGGGCACGGATATGAGAAAGGAGCCTGACATCAATGCTCCACTGGAAGGGTACCTGGCGCTGGTGATCTTCGTCGCCTCACTCTTGATGGCGATTTTCCAGCCTTTCGGAAAGATGCCGGTGCAATCGGTGCTCGTCGTCGGTGCATTATTGATGATAGTTGTCTGTAGAATACGTCTGACCGATCTCATGGAAGGGATAATTCTTCTCCCCGTGACCGCCATGGCGGCCGGGTTTCTGGCGGCCGGAGCTCTCGCGGCTACGGGTGGTTTTGATGCGCTGGGAGTCATGCTCAATAGTCTTGTCGCCGTACCCTTCCTTGGTGTCGCCGGCATGCTTGCCATATTCGTGCAGTTCCAGACGATCCTGCCCCTCTCCTGTTCGCGGATTCTGACCGCGGCGTTGGTACCGGTCCTGTACCTCTTCGGTCCGGCCAAGTTCGGATTCCTCACCTGGCCTCAATTGGCCATTGTGATGGCAGCGTACATGATCAACGCAACGACGTCATGCGGGCCGTCTCCGCTGGGCGGCGGCGGCATGATGGGGGAAGGGACCATGAGAGCGGAAACGGGGTTTATCAAAGGAGCGTACACGTTTTCTTCCATGGCGATCATGGCACCGCTGGCCGCGATCTACATGAAGTTTCTCAACCTCTCGGTCTTCGATCCGTCGAATCAGAACTTCGTCGCAGATATCGTGACCATCGCGGAGTTCGCCCTGGTGATCGCCGGGGTGAACGTGATTTTCATAGTCTTGGGGAATCGTCTGTTCGGAACGGATTCCTCGAAGAATTTCCTGATTCAGCTCGTAGGATTTCTCTTCGCCGGTGCCATGGCCGGAGGAATCCTGGCATTTGCACTCTTCGAACAAGATTTTTCCGCCATCCTGCAGGGGATTGCAGGAGGCGTTGTTGCAGCGCTCCTGATTGCGCTGATGGTGCCCGGAAGGCTTTCCCGGCGCATGACCGCAAGATTGAGCGGTCCTGAACTCTGATGGGGATGAGCGTCAGCGGAAGGTACGAAATGTGAGGCCCCTCCTCGGCCGCTCTTAACCCGGCACTGAAGTACCGGGCTACTTTCGGCCGCCCCTGCCGGGGCTTGGAAGCTTAAACGTCCCGTTGGGACAGTAGGACAGTAGACCGGTCTTTCAAGGCCGGGTTGGAGGCTCATGCTCTCTTTCCCTGCGAAAGGGCTGGGATGAGGGATTCCGGACAGACGGCGACGAACATGTTCACTCCGGCCGTCATTGAAAGAAAGTGACCAAAGTGATTCTGCTTCACCAACAGAAAAGCAGACTCGAGGTTCTCTCTTGCAGACATGGTTCATATTCTTATTCGTGGGAGCTCTCTCGGGAGTCATCATTGCCTTTGCTCTTGACATGAAAACCCCGAAGGAGTTGGTCCAAGGAGCTGTGGGAGGTCTCATCGCGGGCCTGCTTATGGCCGCGATGCTTCCACATTAGGTTGCCGGGACCGGCATTCCGCCGGTTGGTTGAGCGGTACGGAAAGACACGTTCATGGCGGATAAGGAAAAACCCGACATCACCAGGCACAAGAGGGCCGATACCTCTCAACCCATCGTGTTGCCCGGGATCCATCGGTACCAGTTTTTTACGAATCTGAAGGACCGGGGATGGACACTCAACCTGGACAGGGTGGCTCTGTTCGGAATCGTCGGCGCTCTCTTGGCCGACGTGATCAAGCCGCTTCTACGCGGCAACGCGGCAACGATTTACTGCTATGAGTGCCGGGCATGCTACGCGACCCAAGACCGTTGTCCCGTGGGTATCGCCTATCAGGCCGAGCTCGTCGTGGCGGGACGCGTCGCCGACTATGACCGTTTCATCCGCAATGGAGGCCTCAAGTGCATACGTTGCGGAAATTGCCAAAGCTATTGCGTGCAGTATCTTCCGCTTCCTCAGATGTTCGCGACAATGCAGCAAGACACGCGCGATGCCATGGCAAAAGGAATCATTCCGCGAAGCTCCCTGGAAAAAGCACTTGCACAGGGGCTCGTCGGAAAGGATTTTATCGATGACGTGGTCAAGGCTCTTTCAAGATCCTGAGGGCTTCCTATGGGAGGCCGTGAGCACCAGAGGGGTGCGGCTGACGTTCTATCTGGTACTGACCGCCGCGCTGTTCCCGTCGAGCCGGTTCATACTCCTCTTGGTTCTGCTCATCACCTTGGGAGTCATGTGGACGAAAGATCTCCGCCGCAGCGGGAACCGCAAGATCCTCTACCTCGCGGCCGGCGTGGCGATTCTCGTCATCGGGTACGGCCTTGCCGGGGTGGACGTCGCATCCACGGATGAGGCCCGCTTTGCCAAAAGCCCATGGGGCCAAGGCATTTCGCAGGTTGAGGATGGAACGTATGTCGGCGAAGGTCGGGGATTCAGAGGGCCGATTGAAGTCCGGGTGGAGGTCGAGAACCATCGCATAACGGATATACGGACCCTGAAGTATCCGGATCTTATCTCGGTAAAGGACAACGAGGTTACCGCATTCAAGAAGGAACTCCTTGAAAAGGGAAGGCTGGAACGGCCGGAACAACCGGGAATGTATCGTGGGGCCGGCCTGACCCTGACAGGGTACACCAACGCGGTCGAATCCGCGTTGTCCAAAGGCATACCGGGTTTTCCGCAATACAATGTGCTCTCCCGCATCTTTTTCGGGGCATTTATCGGACAGGCTCCCGACAGAGTGACCTTGAATGCGTTGGCGATTTTGTTCGCGGTGTTCATCGTCTTCGATTACACGCTCCAATCCATGCTCACCCCCGGAACCGGACGTTCCATCAACTGTTACAACTGCGCTTCTTGTGTGGGTGCGTGTCCAGTCAAGGAAGTCGAAGGCGTTCAAATGCCCATGGGGCTCGTACTTCTTACACGCCTGGGAGACTACGAAAGGGTGATGGAGTTGTCCAAGTATTGCGTCGGATGCGGCAGATGCGCAGCGAAATGCCCGATCGGTAATTCCGGCCCCCTCGTGATATCCGCCGCGTTCCAGGCGGCACGCAAGCGGGATCGACAAACTCGGTTGCGGGATCGGGAGGGACGAGCCTGATGCGGCGCGGTTTCGCATACATTATCGCAGTGGGAGTAGTACTTCTCCTCGTGGGAGGCGCCGCGGAAGTCTCCGTTCGGAGCGCGACATGCATGGCATGTCATGGCCGCGAGGCATCGTTTGCCCGATGGATGGCCGAGAAGCTCAAGGCCGAGAAAAAAGGGTTCGCTCACGCGCTGATAGCATGTGCAGACTGTCATATCCAGGGGGGCCCGGCCGACACCCCTATGTCGAAACTGCGGGGCCTACTGCATGCGGTGACCTATATGGTCCCACAGATCGATCCGAGGCGGCCCGAGGTCACGGGAATTTTCAACAGAACCCGCATCCCAACGGAGAACTGCAACTATTGTCATTTGGCCGCGGTGCAACGCCAAACCGTGTACGTGAAGGATTTGCCCGGTGAACTCAAGAGGATCGGCCTTCGCATGGATCATCGCAAACATGCAGTCGCACGGGACGACACATGCGCTAAGTGTCATGAACGGTTCAAGAAGACCGGTTTCCCGGAAGCGGACAAAGAGGTGAACTACGCGGAGGTGAATCATCTCGCCTGCGACTCGTGCCACAGTCAGGCATCCCACTCGTATCGGGCGGATCGGATTCTGCCCATGGCCGAGAAAGAATATGTGGCGGCACGGGAGGCTGCGTGGAAGAAACTGGCCAAAAATCCCCGCTGGATGGTCGCCATGCCCGCGGAGGGCACGTGCCGCAAGTGCCACAATGGGAAGATCCACTTCAAGACGAGGATATTCTTGGCAAACTGTAGGGAAGGCACCAATTTCGAGGACTGCGCGAAATGCCACCAACTCATGACCAAGGAGTACTTCCGCCTTTACAGGAAAGAACGCGTGCAGGCCGCGTCGACGGAAATGAAGAGACAAGACCCTTCACTGCGTCGCTTCACAACGGGTGAGCCCTACCACCAGGGGCCGGTGGAACAAAGACAAGGTTCCGCCCAACAGGATCGGCCGTTCCCAGAGAGCCTGACGGCACACGTCCCCGCGACGCGGTAACAGGAGTTCCAGGCATGCCCACTACCAGAGACGAGAGCAAGGACAAGCTCAACAAAGAAGTCGCAGACTATATACTCGACCAAAAAGAACCGCCGGTGGCCCGGTTTAGGCTTCTCTCCAAGGGGATGGAACCGTATCACCGTCTTTACATTCCCGATCCGGATTCGGACGTCGCCGGAGACAAGGGCTGCCTTGCCTGCGGAAACTGCATCGACTCCTGCCCGGTGCTCCGCAAGGATCCAAGCCGGTTCGAAAAGACCGAACAACGCACCTCCTTTGCTCTTGAAGCCTGTGTGGGAGAGGACTGCGAGCAGTGTTATTCATGTGTGCTGGCTTGTCCCCAGGTGGATACCGCGTACAAGGACTATATCGTAGACGAGGTGGTGCCCGAGACCATTCAACCGGCTCCGAGGATTACCTCGCTCGACAACTACTTCATGGCAATCATTGCCCTTATACTGGGAGTTGTGATCGGCATTTTCATCGCCAGGTGATTTTTTTGGGAAGACCATCGTGATCACGGACCAAGAAAGGATTGGAGATCATGTCAACGGCTGAACAGACGGAGCTCCGGGCGGCTGAGGACACGCCTGTGGAAGGGGCCCGGCGAACCGACCTCCTTCCCATCTTCATCATGGGGAAGAGGTACAATGTCCCCAGCACCCTGACCATTCAAAAGGCATTTGAATTCGCCGGTTACCAGTTGATCCGGGGATGCGGTTGCCGCGGCGGCATCTGCGGAGCCTGCGCAACGGTCTACCGTATGCCGGGCAGTGCGAAGATTTACGTTGGACTGGCGTGTCAGACTATTGTGCAGCCGAACATGTACCTGGCCATGGTCCCCTTCTTTCCCGCCAACAGGGCGGTTTACGACCTTGAGGAATTGAAGCCCGACGCCCAAAACCTCTTGAAATACTATCCGGAATTGGCCAAGTGCATGGGGTGCAATACGTGCACGAAATCATGTCCAATGGACATTCCGGTCATGGAATACATCTCCGCCGCACTGAGAGGGGACGTGGAGAAGGCTGCGGACCTATCGTTCTCCTGCGTGATGTGCGGCATTTGTGCCTCCCGATGTCCTGCCGAGCTCGGTCAATACAATATCGGAATCATGTGTCGCCGGATCACGGGGCGCCACATCAAGCCTCGTGCCGAACATCTTCAGGACATGATTCAAAGAATAGAATCAGGGCGATATGAGGAGCCTCTCACAAAGCTTATGAATGCGGATGCTGAGACTTTGCGTAAGCTCTATGTAGAACGGGAAATGGAACCCCACACTGCCGAGGAAATGTGGGAACCGCAGGAAAAGCAGTACTTGTAAAGGAAACCTGGGCAAGACCGGAGGCAGTCATGGCATATACCCCTGAATTAATGGAACTTATTAAGAAAGTTGACAAGACCAGACCGGAGAGGGTCGAACGCAAGAAGGCCGGAAAAGAGTTCCGCGCCCTGACGCTGGACGAGCGGAGAGACCGGCTGGAGAAGTATCACCCGGATTTTCGACCGGACGCTCTCAGGGAGTTGAGGGTCGGCCCAAGCAAAGGATACGCACTGGCACAGGAATTTGCCGACGCGTTCGAGTCGCGGAGCCGGGTTGACCCCGACACGATCAATCTCGATGAAGTCCACTATGAAACCGATGTCCTGGTCATCGGCGCCGGCGGAGCCGGCTCCGCTGCCGCGTTGACCGCTCAGGAGCTTGGAGCCAAAGTCATTATCGCCACGAAGCTCCGTCACGGCGACGCGAACACCATGATGGCCGAAGGCGGTATACAAGCCGCCACCAAGGGTTGGAAGGATTCCCCGTACTATCACTACCTCGACGTGATGGGCGGCGGTCATTTCGAAAACGATCCAGAACTGGTCAAGACTATGGTCGTTGAAGCGCCCAAGGTGATCGGCTGGCTGGAACATCTCGGGTGCATGTTCAACAAATGGGATGACGGCAAGCTCTTCACGCTGCACGGGGCCGGAACGTGCCGGAAGCGGATGCACTATGCAGGCGACATGACCGGCGCTGAAATCATGAGAACCCTGAGAGACGAAACACGTAACCGAATCAAGGACATCGGAGTATTGGAATTCTCCCCGGCAGTGGAATTGCTTATGGATGAGACCGGTGCCTGTTCCGGTGCGGTCCTCTACAACCTCGAGACGGAAGAGTATTTCCTGGTCAAGGCCAAAGCCGTGATAATGGCAACAGGGGGGTCGGGAAGACTCCATGTTCAAAAGTTCATGACTACCAATCATTATGGAGCCACGGGCGACGGTCTGGTGATGGGGTACCGTATGGGCGTGGGAGTTCGTTTCCTGCACGCGACCCAGTACCATCCCACCGGTGCGGTCTTCCCGGAGCAGGCCGAGGGCTTGCTCATCACGGAGAAGGTCCGCGGCGCGGGAGCAAACCTGGTCAACATCGACGGCGAGCAGTTCGTGTTCGAACGTGAACCCAGGGACATCGAGTCTGCGAGCATCATCCGCGAGTGTACCAAGGTGGGAAAGGGCGTCCCCGTCCCCGGACAGGCGGGAAAATCCGGTGTGTGGTTGGACTCGCCCATGATCGACCTCTTGGAAGGCGAAGGAACCGTCGAAAAGGAATTCCCGGCAAAGTTCATTCTGTTTAAGCGCTACGACATAGATATCTCCAAGGTGCCCATGCTTATCTATCCGACCCTTCACTACCAAAACGGAGGGCTTGCATACAAACCCGATGGGTCCTCGACGGTGCCCGGATTCTACGTGGCCGGCGAGGTCGGGGGCGGAGTGCACGGTGCCAACAGGCTCATGGGCAATTCGCTTCTGGATATTACCGTTTTCGGCCGACTGGCGGGAGAGAGCGCCGGAAGGTTCGCGAAAGAGCGCGGCGAAATCGCAAGGCTTTCCGTCGATCATGTCAGGAAATATCACAAGGAGTTGGAGGAGGCCGGCATCGATACCGACCGGGTTTCCCCCATGGTTTTGCCTGATTACGGGAATCCGGACGTGCGAAGGAGGCAGTGGACGACCACGTACGTGGGCACGTTGAGGTAGACCGGGACAAGTCGGAGTAAAACTGCACTTTGAGACAAGAAGAATGACTCTGCAAACCAAAAAGCCCGGTAAGCTCGCCAAGGTGAAGGATTATTTCCTGAATCTCTCGGCCCCCGAACCGTACTGGCGCGTGCAGGCCGCGGCATGGGGCATCATTCTCACCGTTCTCGTGGGAACCGGCGTGCTGTTCGCTTTCCTCGGCCTTTCCGGAGTCTTCGGCGGCGGGAGCATCACGTACGAAGCCAAGGGATCTCCGGGGCCGGTGGTCTTCCGTCACTACACGCATATGTGGTTTGCCGACGGAAAATACAAGGAGTGCAAGACCTGTCACGACAAGCTTTTTGCAGCACAGGCGTACGGAACCTACGTGATGAGGGCATTGCGCGATTCGCCGCCCAAGAAAGTGCGTATCGGTGTGGAGACGTCCACTCTTTACGTGCCGGGCAGTCTTCAGGAAGAAGAA
>JAZDHD010000013.1:0-9244 GCA_043806215.1 Pseudomonadota bacterium
AAGTACCCCACCACCGAGTAGTCGATCCCCGGGCGGCCGTCCACCGGGCAGATGTTCCGTTCAAGATACGCGGTGACTGGAAACAGGGGACAGGTGTTCCCGGGTACAAGAAACCTCGGGAGACGGATGCCGAGCATTTCCGATTTGCCCGTGCCGTATTGGCGGGCCAGCAGGGGTTCACCCTTGACGGGCTGCGTGGGATCCAAGGGAATCCGGATGGCGCGTATCTCCCGGGAACGCTCGCAAACCACTATGATGGTTTGGACATTTCCGGCAATATCTTTCTCGTCGGCCCCCTGAGCGAGTCGTTGTCTGAGTCCGCATGAGGGGCACCTGAACTCCAAGATTTCCCCGTCGCCCAACGCTGCGGATGGGACCGAGATGAAGGCTGAGAGTAAAAAAAGCAGCGGTTTCCGCAGAATTTTCGAAATCATGAATGCACCTCCCTTGCATCCTCTAACAAACAAACTCGGGTTCTATTAATAAGGGAGGCTTTGAAAAGCAAGTAAATAATGAGCTTCAATTAATAGTCGTTTGGTTTCACATCATTTTATCGATCCACAACTGCCAGTCCTTCGACACCTTTCCGCACACGGTCTCATGATAGGCTTCAATTTCTTCGAGAGTATCCACCCGTTCCGGCACGATACGATTCATCGCTTCTAGGACAATTCGGGGTATCCAGTGAAACGGAATCTTTTCGGCAAGAAAGAGATCCACGGCAACTTCGTCTGCCGCGTTGAGAACGATGGGCATTGTGGTTTCCGCGGTCAAGGAGTCGAACGCAGCTTTCAGGAGAGGAAATTTCCCCGTGTCCGGCTCGAGGAAGTGCAGGGATCCCAGGCCCGGAAAGCTCACCGGAGGCGTGCCGGAGGCAATCCTCTCCGGAAATGCCAAAGCGTAACTTATGGGGATTCTCATGTCGGTGGCACCAAGTTGGGCCATGATCGAGCCGTCCTCGAATTCAACCATGGAATGAACAATACTCTCCGGGTGTATTACGACCTCGATTCGGGATGGGGGGATTCCGAACAGCCATCTCGCCTCGATGACCTCGAGGCCTTTGTTCATGAGGGTAGCCGAGTCAACGGTGACTTTGGGTCCCATCTTCCACCGGGGATGATTCAGGGCCCGGTCTTTTGTCACGTTTTGAAGATCGTGGACCGACGCGTCGCGGAAAGGTCCCCCCGACGCTGTGAGAATGATTCGCTTGACCGGCGCACCGGCATTTCCCCGGAGACACTGAAATATCGCGGACTGCTCGGAGTCGACGGGAATGAGGCGGACCCCCTTTTCCGACACTCTCCTCATGAACAAGTCGCCGGCCATGACGAGGACTTCTTTGGTGGCCAGGGCCATATCCTTGCCCGATTCCACCGCAGCGAACGACGGCCGAAGGCCGGTGCTTCCCGGTAATCCCCCTACGACGAGAGCCGCACCATCCGCGGTCGCCGCTCTTTTGAGGCCTTCAGCAGAATGGCCGATGGAGGGCTTGTCCCGGTAGTCGGACAGTCTGTCGTGGAGTTCATTTGCCGCCGCCGCATCGGAACAGGACACTATGGCCGGCCGGAATTCCCGTACCTGCGCCTCCAACAGGTCAACGTTCTTCCCCGCCGCCAGGGCGGCTACGCGGAAGCCGTCGCGGTGTATGCGGACGATATCGAGTGTTTGGATACCGATGGAACCGGTGGAACCGAGGATTGATATACCTTTCATATGAGAGAGCTCCGATGGGCAACCCCGGCTTTCGCCGGGAAGAGGGCGGGCATGGGGCGGCCTGCGATCAGGATTTGTAGGGGCACCCCCCTGGAAAGTGTCTCAAAACTCCGGCACGGAGACAAATCGTAGCACGATGCGTATTCATTTTCGTCACGCAATGCACGACGGGTTGCCTGCCCGTCGCGGACGTTTGCTGCAGACCTCTGTAGGGGCGGGTTTTACACCCGCCCGCAATCGAGCACCCAGAATCGGGCGGGTATGAAACCCGCCCCTACACCGCGACGCGCCACTACTTGGGCGCATATTTGAGTTTTGAGACAATTTCCAGGGGGGGGGGCCCTACATCATGGCTCTTGCACCAGGGGTTGGTAAGTGTGCCCGGGCACAGGGGATCTGCGTAGGGGCGGCCCCCTGTGGCCGCCCGCATGATTCAAATCCTAAACACCATGGACGACCGACCAACGTGCCCCAGGATAGTAGCGCCGGCTATGCCCGCCGTGGCCCCGCGAAGACCTGGGTTGCCTACCGGAGGACTTTCATACGAACCCTACATCCCCAGAAAACGGGCCTTGATTTCCTTGTTGTCCGCCAGGTCCTCCGGAGCTGATTCGTGAACGATTTGTCCGCGGCTCATAACGAGTATGCGGCCGGCGAGCCTCAGGGCCATATTGAAGTTCTGCTCCACCAGCAAGATGGCCAACCCCTGTTTCGCGAGACGTGCAATAACGCCTTCTATCTGCTGAACGATTATCGGTGCAAGCCCTTCCGAGGGTTCGTCCAGCAACAGGACCTTTGGGCCGCTCACCAGAGCCCTGCCCATCGCGAGCATCTGTTGTTCCCCTCCGCTCAGGTTACCGGCACGGTTGTGTTCTCTGGCCCGCAAACTGGGAAAGGTCTCGTACACGTTCTCGATTGTCCACGGTTCGGCCTGTCCTTCTTCTTGTGCGCACCGAAACGGAATGGTCAGGTTTTCGGCCACGCTCAAGGACTTGAACACCCGTCTGCCCTGCGGCACCAAAGCCACTCCCTTGCGCATGATCCGATGAGTGGGCAGACCCGTGACATCTTCGCCTTCGACCAGGATTTTCCCTCTGCTCGGCTTCACGAAAGCCGTGATGGAATGCATCAGGGTTGTCTTCCCGACTCCGTTTCTGCCCAGCACCGCCCAGACATGCCCTCTCTGCAAGGTCAACGTGACGCCGTGCAGAATGTGGCTGTCCCCATAGTACGTGTGAACGTCTTTCACCTCAAGCATTGCCGCCCTCGAGTCCGAGATAGACTTCCGCCACCTCCGGATTGCCCCTTATGTCGTCCTCACTGCCCTCGGCCAGTACCGACCCGTAGTAGAGTACCGTTATCCGGTCGGCCATCTGAAATGCCACGTCCATATCGTGCTCGATAAACAGGATCGTGGTGGACGGGTCCAGAGCCCCGACCATGGGAACGACCAGTGCCGTCTCCGCAGTCGAGAGGCCCTGTGTAGGCTCATCCAACAACAGGACCTTCGGCCGTGAAGACATGGCAAGGATGATTTCCAGTTGGCGTTGTTCCCCATGGGAAAGACTCCGTACCGGGTGGTCCGCCTTGTCCGCGAGTCCCCAATCCTTCAAGTGGGACACGGCCGTTTCCAGCATTTCGGGAAATGATGCAACCGGTTTGTAGAAGACGTACTTGAGCGGGGTTAAGGCCTGCAGACCGAGGACCATGTTCTCCACGACCGAGAGATTGGGGAACAGATTTGTTATCTGGAACGTCCTCGCAATACCGAGGGAAGCCCGGACATGGGCCGCAGCCTTTGTGATGTCGCGGTCAAACGACCTGATGGACCCCGCGGTCGGCTTGATCATCCCGCTTATCACGTTGAACAATGTGGTCTTACCGGCCCCGTTGGGTCCGATGACCGCCCGCCTCTCACCCTGTTCTACGGCCAGACTGCACATTGTCAACGCCTGCAGGCCGCCGAAACGCACATTGATGTTTTCCACTTCAAGAGCAATCATTTTGGGATTCACACCGTTCTTCAATCTTACCGTCTTCGTTGCGGGGTCCGTGATCATGGGAGGAGGATAACCCCCTCCCGCCACTCGCATCGCAGCCTCGATACCCGTCTTCAGCCCCCGAGGAAACCGGAGACTACTTCGCCCATTTCCCCTTCATGTCGGGATATGCCGGCATCTTCATGAACTCTTCGCCGGTCCACGTCCAGAACTGTTTAACCTGGGGATATGTCTTGACGGGAACACTCTGCCAGGATCCATCCACCTTCTTCACTTCCCGGATATATGAATTCTGAACCGGCGCGCCGTACTCATCGAACTTGACCGGCCCGCGAGGCGCCTTCAGTTCGATGGAGCGCATCACTTTTACGAACTCCTCGCCGTCCACTTTTCCGTTGGTCTTGTTCAAGGCCTCGGCGATCAGCTTGGCGGTCAGGTAGCCTTGCTCGGAGTAAAGCGTAGGGAGCCTGCCGTACTTCTTCTTGTGGGCGTCCATGAATGCTTTGTTTTCAGGGGTGTCGAGAAGCAGACACCAATGGGACTCGGTGATCACCCCCTCGGCAGCGGAACCTTGTTTGGGCAGAATCTTGTCGTCCACCAGGTATCCTTTTCCCACCAGCGGGAGCCTGCTCTTAAGACCGTAGTCCGCGTACTGCTTCACAAAGGTGAGTGCGTCCGCACCTGCAAAGAACACCATGACCACGTCAGCATCACGGTCTATCTTGGCCAGGTAGGGTGCGTAATCCTTCGTTCCCAGGGGCGGCCAGATCTCCTGGAGGATCTTACCGCCGTTCTCTTTGAACGTGCGGGCGATGCCTCCCACGTGCTCATAGCCGGCCGCATAGTCGGCCCCCATGAGCACCGCCTTACGGTGCCCTTTCTCGTACAGCCACTTGCCGAGGGGATGAGACCCGGCGCTGTTGACAAATGCCGGTCTTACGATGAATGGATTGCTCTTCCGCTGAGTGAGATCATCAGCGCCGGCATTGGAGATCACGAAGGGAATCTTGTGCTTCTCCACAAACTCGGCCAGTGCGTATGCCGATCCCGATCCGACCACGCCGGCAAGAATGTCGATATGCTCCTTTTCGACGAGCTTTCTCGCGGTATCCAGTGCCCGGCTCACCTGATTGCTGCCTTCGTCTTCGATGATCACTTGAATTGTCCGGCCGCCGGCCTTGTGTCCTATCTCATCCATATAGAGATTGAATCCGTCCCTGAGATCAACACCCAAGGCAGTGTAAACCCCCGACAGTGAAATCGTATAACCGACCTTCACGGGCTGTTCGGCCGCCCACACCATCGCCCATGCGAAGCATAAGATCATACAGGCCGCCACGGCACTGAGGATGCGGTTGACTCGTGCCTTGAGCACCATTCTTTCCATGGTTCCTCCTTTCAATGTAGGGTGAATCACCCTGCTCGTTTGGGGTTCCCGGCAGACTTGCAGTCCGCCGGGTTCGTCTCATCCGGTATATTCCCACGCTCACGGCAGTGAGACTCCTTTTCGGACGAACCGAGGCGTTGAAACAATCCTTGAAGCGATCCCAACAAACCGTTGGGAAAAAAGAGAACCACGACCACGTAGGCAAATCCGAGTACCATGAGCCAACGGTCCGTGACGTTGCCGACGAGATCACGAAGGAACACGATGATCACCGCACCCGCCAAGGGCCCCAGCAGAGTGCCGGGTCCTCCCAGAATGCACATGAGAAGAGCGGACGAGGAATGAATGAGGCTGAAGTCCGCCGGGTTGGGACAACCGTAATAGTATGCGTGAAGCACTCCGGACACCCCGCCCAAAAGAGCGGAGGCCATGAATGCAAGATACTTGTAGAGCCAAACGTTGTAGCCGAGAACCCGCATGCGCGCTTCGCTGTCGCGGATGCCCTTCAAAGCCAGACCGAATGGTGAATTCACCAGTATCCGGAAGCCCGCGACGACGAGCAGAAAGACCGCCAGCACGAAGAAATAGTAAGCGGACGGGCCGTTAAGGTCCGCTCCGGGTATGAGATCCGGCCTTGTCAGCCCGGGCAGGCCGTCGTCCCCGCCCGTGACGGAACGCCAACTGTATGTCGCTCCATAGAGGATCTGGCAAAATGCCAGCATAATCACGAGGAAGAAGATATCCCGCGTGCGGATGGCCAACGGACCGAAGACCGCGCCCGCGAGCAACGCAATGAACAGCCCCGCGGCGATTGCCGTCCACCCGGCCCCTTCATACTGTGCGGTGAATATGGCAACCGTATAGGAGGCAATTCCAAAGAAAGCCGCCTGTCCCACGGATGCCAGACCGAGGTAGCCGAGAAGCAGATTGGCCGACATGGCCAATATCGCCAGGATGAGCGCAGTAGTCACGAGTCCCAAGTAATAGTGGGGCAGCACCGCCGGTAAAACCGCTGCCATGACAATGAGTCCGCCCGCTACACCAAGGGCTTTCCGATACTTCGTCATAATACTCTGCCCCACAGTCCCGTAGGCTTAACGGCCAAAATAATGGCCATGGGAGCGAAAATGGTGAACATTGCCAGTTCGGGAAACAGGGCCTTGCCGAAATTGTCCAGAAAGGCCACGATGAGGCTGCCGAAAAAGGCTCCCTTCATGCTTCCCAATCCGCCTACGATAATGACGACCACGGCGAGAAGGAGCACGTCCAAATCCACCCCCGGATATACGCCGACAAAGGGTCCGCCGAGCACTCCACTCAACCCGGTCAGAGCCGTGCCGAGCACAAAGACGACGGTGAACAGCGCGGGGACGTTGATTCCCACGGCCCTCGCCATTTGTCCGTCATCGACCCCGGCCCTTAGAATTGCACCCCATTTGGTCTTCTCCTGGAAAAGCCAAAGCCCTATTCCGATTGACAAGCCGACAACGATTACAAAGAGACGGTACTTGGGAAAGACGATGGTTCCGAACTGTAAAGCGCCGGAGAGCACCTCAGGTTTGTCCAGCATCATGGGATCCGCGCCCCAAACGATGATTGCGGCATCGCCTATGATGAACATGCAGCCGAATGTGAGAAGCACCTGAAGAAGCCTTTTCCCATAGACCCGCTGAAGCAGAAACCTCTGAAGCAAAAAGCCGGCCGCACCGCCGGCTGCCGTGCCGGCGAGGATTCCCACCGCAAAATAGCCGGTCGCTTGAACCGCACTCAAGGCAACATAGGCGCCGATCAAGTAGCAGGAGCCGTGGGCGAGATTGAGTATGTTCATCAAGCCGAAGATCAGCGACAATCCGGCACACAGAATGAAAAGGAGCATGGCGAAAGACAATGCGTTGAGCGCTTGAATTATCCAGAATTCCATGTCCTCTTGTCCTTTGATCCCGCCTTCGGTGCGGGCAAGGGGGATTGAAGCGGTCCATCCCCGGTAATGACGCCGCCGGCCTCCGTGCCGGTATTCCTCGGGTCCTTGTAATCATCGCCCGGCAGAGACGCCGGGTCGCTACTGGAGCACGCTCTCTTCGGTAGCGCCGGCCTCCGTGCCGGTATTCCTCCGGTCCTTGTAATCATCGCCCGGCAGAGACGCCGGGTCGCTACTGGAGCACGCTCTCTTCGGTAGCGCCGGCCTCCGTGCCGGTATTCCTCCGGTCCTTGTAATCATCGCCCGGCAGGGACGCCGGGTCGCTACTGGAGCACGCTCTCTTCGGTAGCGCCGGCCTCCGTGCCGGTATTCCTCGCGTCCTTGTAATCATCGCCCGGCAGGGACGCCGGGTCGCTACTGGAGCACGCTCTCTTCGGTAGCGCCGGCCTCCGTGCCGGTATTCCTCCGGTCCTTGTAATCATCGCCCGGCAGAGACGCCGGGTCGCTACCGCGCGTTCACGGAATCCGGGACCGTATTTACGCCATAGAGCACTACGACTCCCGCTCGCCATGGATCTTCCGGGCGATCATGTCGCGCAGCACTTTCTTGTCGATCTTCCCTACCGCGGTCAACGGAAAGGCATCCACCAACTCGAGCCTTTCCGGCAGTTTAAACTTTGCGATCTTCCGGTCATTGAGGAGGAATCCGTTCAGAGAGCCAAGGGTCGGTTCCGCCCCCCGCCGTGGGATCACATACACGCACGCCCGCTCCCCGAGCAACGGATCGGGCATTGCAACGTATGCGCAATTGACCACCCCGGGATGGGCGATAATGTGGTTTTCCACCTCTTCCGCACTGATCTTCTCGCCGCCCCTGTTGATGCAGTCCTTGATGCGCCCCTCGACCACCACATTGCCTGAGTGATGCAAACGGACAAGGTCTCCGGATTTGTAGAAACCGTCCTCGGAAAATGCCTTGGCATTATGCTCCGGAGCACGGTAATAGCCCCGGATGGTATGGGGGCCGCGGCACCAGAGTTCGCCGACTTCACCCTGCGGGACTTCCTCCCCGTCGAACGGATCCACCACTTTGAACTCGTCGCCCGGCGACTGGGGCCGCCCCTGCGTATGCAAACGGACTTCCTCCGGGTCATCGACACGGGTCCAGAACAGCGGCCCCTCGGCCATGCCCAAGACCTGTTGTACGTCGCAACCCAGTTCCGGCTTGATCCTCACCGCAGTCTCAGGGTTCAGCTTGGAACCGCCGGTCAGGATGACCTTGAGCGAGCTCAAGTCATAATCGCCCTTCTTGGGATGGGTGAGCATACCGACAATCATGGTGGGCACCGCCACGCAATGGGTGACCCGCCGGCGGTCGATGAGTTCCATCATCCCCTGCGGAGTAGGGTTATCGGACAGTACTTCACACCCGCCTTTCGACAAGACTCCCATGAGCCCGGGGCACGCGACCGCGAAATTGTGTTCCTGCGGGATGGCAATGAGCGATGTCGTGTCCTCGTCCAGATTGCAGATATCGGCATTGCACATGAAATTGTATACGTAATCGTTGTGCGTCCGCGGAATGAGTTTCGGAATTCCCGTGGTCCCGCCGGAGAGAAGAAGGACCGCAGGAAGGCAGGGATCCGGGCGGGGAAGAATGCTCAGGTCAAGTCGGTCTTCGATGGGATCCTGAAGCATGGCATCGATGGAATGACCGCCCTTTTTCGGATCTCCTCCGGTCACAAGGACCATTTCCAGGTTGGGGTTCTTGGCTTGAACTTGAGCGGCCATTTCCCGGTAGTCGAACCCCCGCAATTCCGCTCCCACTGCAATGGCTCGAGCCTGGGAAAGCTCCGCGAAGTAACTGATTTCAGCCTCTCTGTGGGCAAAGAGAGCCATGATGGGTATGGCACCCGCCTTCAGGGTGGCGAGATAGGTTATGACCACCTCCGCGGTGTTCGGCATCTGCAGGATGAGGCGGTCGTATTCTTTGAGGCCCAGATTGACCAGATGGAGCGCCAGGCGGGTAACAAGGTTCCCCAGCTCGCCGTAGGTGAACTCCCGCCCATCGGATGCGATCAGCGCCTTCCGGAGAGCATATTTGGAAAAGCTCTCATCCATCACCTCGCTTATTGTCCGGTCCATCCAGTACCCGGCCTGCCGGTACTTGCGCACAAATTCTTCCGGCCAAGGTGTAAAGCCGTCCATGATTCATGATCCTCC
>JAZDHD010000014.1:0-9900 GCA_043806215.1 Pseudomonadota bacterium
GAAGGAACGGCCGTAATGGCCCTGAACCAGACCCGTGGAAGAGGGCGCATGGGACGTCCATGGATTTCCCCCAAAGGGAAGAACCTGGCGTTGTCGCTCATTCTCCGTCCTCATTTGAAGCCCTGGGACGCGGTTCTCCTGGGCTTTCTCGCGTCCATCGCGGTGGCTGAAGCGGTGGAAGAGAAAGGCGTGCCGGAGGCGCAATTGCGATGGCCCAACGATGTCCTTGTGCGTGATCGCAAAATAGCGGGCATCCTTTCCGAGGCCGTAGTGAGCAGAGGGCACATGGATTTTGTGATTGTCGGCATAGGGTTGAACGTAAATTCCCGTAGGTCGGATTTTCCCACCGACCTGAGGACGCCCGCCACCTCGCTGTACATGTGCACGGGGAAGGAATCGGATCTTGCCGATGCGGCCCGAGGAATTCTGAAGAGGTTTGCGCTGCACTACGACCGCGTCGATTCTGAAGGGTGCGGATTCATTCCGCGTCTGTGGGAGATCCGGTGGCCTCACCGCGGAAGGAAGCTTGTTCATGAGAGCTTCGTCGGGGTTGGCCGAGGACTTGAGGCGGATGGATCTCTCATTCTCGAACAGGACGACGGCCGCATAGTACATGTCACATGCGGCGACGTCCTTCCGGCTTGACGGAGATCACGGCGCCCGGCGTTCGCGGGTAACGGCATGCGGCACTGTCCGGCAGCAAGCGTATCGACGGTGACGGATCTTGGTGGGGCGGGCCTCCGTACCCGCCATTGACGGCAAGCAGGGATCCCGCGTTCCGCTGGACGCCGTCGGAGAACGGACCGCAGCGTCGCAGCAACGGTTATTCGCGGATGGACCCTTAGTGCTCCGTGGCGTAAATACGGTCACGGATTTTTCGCGCTGAGATTGCTTCGTCGCTGCGCTCCTCGCAATGACACTTCGTGGTTGCACGCGATTTCGGTCACGGCACCACGCTGAACCATGTCATTGCGAGCCCGAGGCTTTGGGAGGACGTGGCAATCTCAAAAGGATAAGAATGTGCGACCGTATTTGGGAAACGAAGCACTTGGGAGCCGTTTCAGAGGAAGAGGAAATCCGGTATGGGAATAGCAGGATCGATGGTTCGGGTGCACGGTCTCGTGGCCGCGCTGATCGTAACGGTGTGCATCGGGGTCAGTTCATGGAGCGTCATGTCCGCACTTGCCCCCAAGGTCGATCGGTTGCTGAACGGAATCGCGGACCAGTATGATACGTATGCTCCAGAAATAACGATCAAAAATGGACACGCATCAATCCGGCGGGAACAGCCGTTCCGTTTCGAAGAGGCGGCCCGGGAAGGCCTGATTGTCGTGATCGACACTCGGGAGGGAAAGGAAAAGGAAGCGTTCACTTATCTCAAGGACGCGAAAAGCGGACTGGTGCTGACGCGGGATTCGCTTGTCGTGACGAACCAGGGACAGACAAGGGTATTGCCCCTGAAAGACCTTCCCGACATTACGGTTAATTCCGCCGAGATCAGGGCCGTCATTCACCGGTATCTCCCTATGCTCGTACAGTGGACGTGGATCCCGGTTATCACCTTCTTCCTTTTCGCCAAGCCGATACAGCTTCTTGTGCTGGGAATGATACCCTACTTCGGTGCGCGCTCGTACTCCGTGGACCTTGGTTACGGCGGGGCGCTCAAGATCTCGTCGTTCGCGATGATCCCTCCGGTGCTGCTGGATGCGTTTCTGCGTATGGCAGGCACGTCTTTGGCGGGATCCTTCGTACTGTATTTCACGCTGTATGTGGGGCTCTTGATTCTGAGCGTGTGGGAATTGGTCAAGAGTTCCCGGAGCGGCGGCTTCCATGAAGATGCGATACATCCTTCATAAGAGTTTCCGTGGCCGCTCGAATTGTCCGCACGATCCGCAACTCAGCCTGGTGAGGTGAGATGGAATTCTTCTTTTGCGTAGTTGGAATGGTTCTCGTGATCGAGGGAATACCGTATTTTCTGTGCCCGGACAAGATGAAGCATGTCATGCGGGCAATCCTGGAGCAGGACGACAAGACGGTGCGGATCTTCGGGGCATCCATCCTGATCATAGGACTGTTGATCGTATACTTCGCCCGGAACGCATTGAGTTCCCCGTAGAGGTGAGCGTAGGAATGCGGGAACAGGATGAATCGGAAGCTGGGGCCCGGAAGGCCCGAGGCGGAAAAACGGAGGCTCCGGAAGCCTCCGGCACCGGGCAAGCGCCTTCCGGCAGGTTCGATCTCTCCACGTATCAATACGACCTGCCGCCTGAACTCATAGCCCAGCAACCGGTGCATGCGAGGGACGAGTCACGGTTGCTGAAACTCAACCGCGATACCGGCGATGTCGGTCACTACGGATTCAAGGACCTGCCCGGGCTGTTGCGGGCATCGGACCTGTTGGTGCTCAACGAAACCCGCGTTGCCCCCGGCGCGCTCACTGCAAGGAAGTCCAGCGGCGGCCGGGTGAGTCTTCTGGTCTTGGACCCCACATGCCAAGGACGCCCAAGCGATTCAGGCCGTTGCGCGTCACGGGTGTGCATTTGCGGCTCAAGCAAGCCGCTGCGGGCGGGGGCTACTCTCGCCCTCGAATCGGGCCCCGGGCTTCTCGTCGAAGAAGTGCTCGGCCCGGGAAGGGTCCGCATCCGTCTTCCCGTTGACGAGGACAATGTCCTCCCGTTCCTCGAAAAGCACGGGAGGGCTCCGCTTCCGCCGTATATCAAACCGGGCGACCGGGACCAATCCTTTCACAGGGAACGATACCAGACCGTGTACTCCCGTATCTCCGGGTCAGTGGCGGCGCCCACTGCCGGGCTCCACTTCACGGAACGGCTCCTGGAGGAATTGCGGCGCACGGGCATCGAGATTGCGCGCATCGTTTTGCACGTAGGACCGGGCACGTTCACCCCGGTGAGGGAACAGGACGTCAGGCGCCATGCAATGGAATCCGAATACTATGAGATCTCCCATGAGGCGGCAGATATGCTCCAGGCCGCTGTGGAAGCAGGGCGCCGGGTGATTGCCGTGGGAACGACGACCGTGAGGACCCTGGAGTCGGCCATGACTTCCGAGGGCCGGTTTCGTCCCGGGAGCGGCAGAACGGATCTGTTCATACTTCCCGGGCACAGGTTCAGAGCAGTGCAAGGCCTGATCACCAATTTTCATCTCCCGGGATCCACGTTGCTGATGCTCGTCTGTGCATTCGCCGGGACGGAACGCGTACTGTACGCATACCAAAGGGCGGTGGGGGGGCGGTACCGCTTCTACAGTTACGGCGATGCTTGTCTGATACTTTAGGAAAAGAAACCTCTGTTTGGAATTACTTAAGATTTTATACGGTACAAAAGGCGGGACCCCCTCCGGGGCATCGGGTGGGACGCTTCGGCGGGAGTCTATGGAAGGAATATTTGGTAGGACTGATGCAGGTGGGCAACTTCTAATAGGATACGGATTTCTTGTCAAGCTTTTTTTTATAGAAGTGAGTCATCCTCCCGTGAAAACTGGATCATAAGGTTAGCTGTCCCAAAGAGAATGTTATGTTCAAAGACTATAGGGATTAGTCAATCCGAAGTCTTTATACCGAAAGTCTTCAAGGTAACCAATTGGAAATAGAGAGGATAATGACAAATCGCTTCCGGGGGGGCAACCTGATCCTCCCCGGTCTCTGTACGCGCGATCGTGTGCAGGGAGGTACGCGGGGGGTGTCTAAGAAAGCGGATTATCAAGAGAATTGTATAATCTATTGAAAAGAGATTAGATTTGTAGTCTGGGTGCTCGGGGAGGGCCTGAGGGCGAAGATGCATTGTGGGGAGAGACGGCGTGCAGGGCGGACGCCCCCACGCTGCAAAGCGACCTCCCCCCAGTGTCCTTACGAACCCGGGCCTTCCGGACCCGGGGACTCCTCGTTTCGCCGACGCGCAGATACGTACTGCGCGTCGGCGTCACATGTGGAAGTTGGTTTCAGTTCAGTACCACGAGTGCATCGACGGCCACAGGGCTCCCGTTATGGATGATAAGCGGGTTGATGTCGATTTCCTGAATGCGCGGATTTTCGAGTCCGATTTGGCCCACCGTGATGAGAATCGAGGTCATGGCCTCCAAATCGACTGCCTGCATTCCTCGGGCTGCTTCCAGAATCCGCCGCCCCCTGATCCGGGTCATCATGTCCATGGCGTCTCCGGGTTCCAGAGGTGCGACTCGGAACTGGACGTCCTTGAGGATTTCGGTGAAGATTCCGCCCAGACCGAACATGACACAAGGGCCGAACTGGGCATCCCGAGTGAGGCCCACCATGAGTTCGCGCTTTCCCGGGACGAGTTCCTGAACCAGGACACCCCCCTCGTGCGGGCCCATGCTCCTCTTGATCTCCGTGAAGGCTTTGAGCGCTTCATTGTCGGTCCTGATGTCTACTTTGACCGCGCCTCGTTCCGTTTTGTGGCTGAGCTGCGGAGAGCAAGCCTTCAGCACTACGGGGTACCCGATCTCCTTGCACGCGGCCAAGAGATCGGCAGTGTTGTGGACGAGTAGTTCTCTGGCGGCAGGTATGCCATAAGAGGCCAGGATCTGTTTCGATTCGTGCTCGGACAACGTTCTACCGCCCTGAGCGAGTAGGTGCCGGATTGAGTCCATATTCTCCGCCTCCGTGTAATAGTCCTTTATAGCCCTTTGAAAACGGGTAGTGCAAGCTCAACACGCAACCATTTTCTCCTTCCGGAGTCGGCATGTCGCGGCGAGAAGCGTTATCCGCATCCCGCGGAGGGGCCATTGAGTTCTCCACACGCGGAGATTGCTTCCTCCGGATCAAGCCGGCATCTGCAACGACATCTTAGGGTCTGTCGGCAAATAAGCCTATCATCCCTCGGGCCTCTCGGTTTGGTGGTATTGGGGGCCGCCGGCAATCGGGGACATGATCCGATTTTGCGAACGGCGCTATGCGACCTCGCAAAACTCGGAATCGTGTCCCCGGATTGCTCCCCGCCGGCGCTCTTGGGGGACACGAAACCCTGGCGGAGCCCGGGAAAGAGAAAAAAGGGACGGGGTACTTTCAGGTCAAGCCCTCTCCGAGCCAATGGATGCTCCTCTTTGAAATTCTTTCTTGACAGCCCTCGCCGGAAACGTGGTAAAAAGGGTGTCCGATCTTGAAGCGGATTTTAAGACGTACGATTTCTCTTGATTCCTTCGCAGTAAAGGGTTAGAGGTGAAACGATACGTTGACTGCGAGGTGAGGTGCGTGCAACAACCCCCCCCGCCGTGCAGTGTAAACGTGTAGAATCCACCTTGGCAAGTGTACCCAGCCGATCAAATGCATGGAATGCAGAAGGGGCTGACGAGTAGTTAGATTTCAAGACGCAATTTAGCCCCCGATGTTGACATTCTGGAACGCGAGTGGTGGACATCCTTCGGAGAACCTCATTGCCACACCCGGTGGCGACGCGGACTGCCGAGGAGACATCAATTGAAGCCGCGATTCGTAGCCGCGACGTGAAGATGGCGACACGCCCCAGCGTCAGTGTGTACTATCCGGCCTGAGGAGAAGACAATGCCTAAGAAGCCTCCCCGACGGGACCCAATCATTGTTTACAAGAGAGAAGACAGAGGCTTGAAACCTTTTCTTCCTAAGGACAGGGGGTTTCGCTTCGGTGGGATGCAGCCTACCAAACAGAAATCTAGGAAGGTCAAGGACCCCAAGACCGTCATCCCGGAGAAGGTGCGTTTTCACAATGCCAGTCTTGAGTTGATAGACTCGATGCCGTCCCCCGAAAAAGAGATCTGCCGAGCTTGCTACTACCTCTGCTTCCTCGTGCACGAAACCAAGACCAGCTCGGATCTCTTTCCTCTGAAACACAACATGCTCGAAAAGATATTTAAGGGTGGACACAACTGTCTATCCGTGAACTACGTCAGACGCGGAGACAGAGAGATCTACCATCTCAGTGCGGATGCGAGAAAAAAGTGGGAGGCCGAGACGGGAAGCAACAAGCATCACACGCGGATGTACCTGACTTCCAAGTGTAAGGTGGAGTTCGAGGAAGGGTATTTCGATCTGTACCATTTTCATGTGGTCGTAGATCCGTTCCGTTTTTCATTCTATCTGCCGATCCACCAGGCTCAGTGGATCGACAAGAGGCGCTTGTCAAAGCGTCGCTTCCACTACCCCCAAACGGTGGAATATGGATTGGTCGGCGGAAAGGTCATTACCACGTCTCGAAAGGCTACGTTGGTCCCATTGGAATATATCAAGAAAGAGCTGCAGGGCCTCCTGGATACGGAGTTTGGTAAGAAAGATAAATGATTGCGCTCTGTTGTCGCATCCGCGTTGTGGTAGGCCCGGTAGGAATACTCCGGATTCACGGGAAATGACGGTCTGCCGAGTTTCCAACGTTCCTGCACCTGGCAAAAAGGAACCTGCAATCCCGCTGGCAGCGTTGGACGTCCAACTCCATGGATCAGCCGCAGCCTCCAGCTACGCGTGCCGTTCACCCCATGCACGAGATGGGGCATCCGGCAGGAAGCACACGGCCGTGAAAGCTTCCCTTAGTGTTCTATGGCACAAATACGGTCGCACATTGTCTAGACACGCGGCAGCGTCCCGTCCCGCGTTCTGCGCGGGATGCCGGGCGAGAGATAGTACGTTGTTTCCACTAAAGAATACCCCGCGGACCGTGGGGAGGCCGGCGCTACCAAAGCAGGCTTTGCCGGCTTGGATACGACACCGTAATTACCTGAAAGTCCTCTTCCTTCTCGTTCTCGTAGGGGTAGGCCCCCGTGCCTACCCGGGCGGCCATCCCGCGTTCCGCGCGGGACCCCTACAGCCTGGGAATGCCTATCCGCCGGGCTCTGCCCGGTCTTAGGCTCGGAGTCCCGGGGGCTTTCATGGTCAGTTGTGATCCCCGAATCATGGGGGTTTAGGAACCGGAGCACTAAGAAAGTCTGCCCCGAAGCTCGGTCTTGAACCCAGGGCGGGCGCTGACCCCCGTCCCACGCCGGGCCGCTGCCGATTGTTTCCAAGAATATGTCACCGCAATTATTCCGGAGTGCACGATGCGGAAAGCGGCATGGGGGGGAAGTGCTTTCCCCTCCATGCCGGTCATTTGAGGAAGGCGAAACCCCGGCCATGCCGACCGGGATTTCGTCAGGGGTAGGAAGTGGGATAATCAATTGGACACTCCGGCCGTCCCGGGGTTCCCGGCGCCGGCGAAGAATTCCAAGGATCGTATCCGGGGCAAACTGAGACATGAAACCGCTTTCGGAAAAGCAGAACCGCTGGACCGTGAAGGAGGTCCTGGAGTGGACCGCAGACTATTTCAGGACCAAGGGCATCGGAACCGCACGATTGGATGCCGAGGTGCTCTTAGCTCACTCCTTGGGGACGGACAGGCTCCATCTGTACTTGAACCTCGACCGGCCTCTCGTGCCTTCCGAGCGGGCCCGATACCGCGAGGTCATTCAGCGGCGGGCGCGGCGTGAACCGGTTGCACGAATCATAGGGACCAAGGAATTCTGGTCAATTCCATTCCGCGTCGTTCCGGGCGTGCTTATCCCCAGGCCTGATACCGAAACGCTGGTGGAGGTCATTCTGGCCGAGATCAAGGGAAAGTCCCGGCCGTTCCTCCTTGAGATCGGGACCGGTTCCGGTGCCGTTGCGGTAGCCATACTCAAGGAGCGGCCGGACGTCACGATGCCGGCAACTGATGTCGACCTCCGCGCACTTCAGTCAGCGCGTCTCAATGCGGAGGATGCCGGAGTGTCGGGGGCATTGCATCTTGTCGCAATGGACCTTGTTCAGGCAATCCGACCGGGGACGGGGTTCAATGTCATCTGCTCCAATCCGCCGTACATTCCCAGCGGCGACATCCCCGGACTCGAGCCGGAAGTACGCGACTTTGAACCGTTACTCGCTCTCGAAGGAGGCCCCGACGGTCTTGACGTCGTAAGACGGCTGGTTCTTGGATCCAAGAACCAGCTGGCAAAGGACGGAGCGATCATTCTTGAAATCGGTGAGGGGCAGGAGGATGCCGTGGGAGAAATAATGCGTGATATGGCCGGGGTGACCCGGGTCGAAACGTTTCGGGATCTTGCAGGGAGAACACGAGTGGTCAAAGGGAGTCGGTGACGTTCTGCGATCTTAATGTGCCGAAGGCACAGCCGAATTTAGCCGGGGGATTTATCCCCCGGAAAGAATGGGAGTATCCGAACAGGATCTCCATCCCGAAGGTACGGAGCACGATAGGGATACAGAGTGGAGCGTACTCCTGCGTCACTTCAGGACGCGTTGAGAATAGTCGGTTCCCCGATTTCCGGGCCTTGAAAGGCCCGGCTTACCTCGCGTGTCCCTTCGGGACGTCAAGAGCGCCTTTGAAGCGGGATGGACAAACAACTAATGTTGGCGCCTATGGGGGTGCCCCAACAAATCAGGATGGTCGCGCGGGCTATGCCCGCCGTCTTCCCGGCGAAGACCGGGGGCGGCTTATCGGAGGTCTTTCATATGGATCCAAAGAGATACCTGATCATCGGGTACGGAAGATTCGGCCGGTTGGCAGCGCGACGTCTTCGCCTCTACGACCCGGAGTGCGCCATAATCCTCGTGGAGCGTGACGGAGCCAAATTGAAGGATACGCTTCCCCCTCATGTTACGGTCTTCAACGAGGATGCCTTGTCGTTTCTGATCGGCTCGGGACAGGTCGAATCGACCGACATCATCATTCCCATGGTTCCCTTTCACCTGGCTGCGTCGTTCATCGTTTCGTCGGTAAAGGGGTGCGGGGAAATGCTCTATCCCAGGGAACTCGACGCATTGCTTCCCAATCCATTCCCCCTGAACCGAAACGTGATCTGTTGCGGGAGGGCGGACTTTGTCTGCCCGGACGACTGCCCGGAAGGCGATTTGTGCACCGTGACGGGGTTGCCGAGGAAACCGCTCTACGACGATCTGGAGGGGATCGAGATTCCGGGATTCACGACAGTGGTTCAGAGGAGCTCTCAGATCCTGCCGGGGGTAGGGGGATACCCGGTGCACGACTTGCAACGGTTGACACGCCTAATCCGGCCGGGCAAGTACCTCGCGGCCACTTCGTGCAAGTGCCACGGTGTGGTGACCGCGCTGCTTTGCCGCAGCTCTCCCGAGGAGCCTGCGGCATAGATGCGGTAACAGATTCCTGAAACCGCGCAGTAGCGTCCCATCCCGCGTTCTGGGCGGGATGACGGGCATCCAGCGTTCCGCGGGACCCCACGAAAAAGGTCTAAGGCTTCATGACAGTCCTTCGTAGCCCGGTCCCGCGTTCCGCGCGGGATGCCCGGATCTTGTTCTTGCCGGCACCCGAGCCGGCTGCGTTCCTTCTCGTTCCCAGGCTCCTGCCCTGAGCATGTCCCATATCTTTTTGCTGGACACCGTGCGACGGCTTACGTTAGGCAAACCGATTGGGGTTGCCAACCAGCTAGTGCCCCGAAGGGGCTCACCGTGAGTAGCCGCGGGTTTCAACCCGTGGAAAGGGACAACCACCCAATTTCCTGAACCGGCCCTGAAGGGGCCGACCAATGTCAGAGTTGGTGGACCCCTCCAGGGTCCAAGACCGTTTATTATTGTGCACCGTTTCCATGGGTTAAAACCCATGGCTATTCACAGTATGCCCTTTCAGGGCATGAAGACGGTGTCCAGCGACCCAAGATATGGGTAATCGTCAGGGGTAGGCACGGGGGCCTACCCCTACCAAAGCAGGGATCGTTGCGGTGAATTCGACACCGTATTTACGCCAAGAAGCACTAAGTGCTCCGGTTCCTAAATACGGTCGCACATTTTCGTCTCGCAGCCGGCTCGGGTGCCGGCAAGAACAAGATCCGGGCACGGAGGCCCGGGCTACGAAGGATTACGGAAAGGCTCGTCCATCTTCGTGGGACGGGCGTCCC
>JAZDHD010000015.1:0-2200 GCA_043806215.1 Pseudomonadota bacterium
GGCCGGTTGGTGGACTACAAGAATGTTGCGCTCGCGGTCCGAGCCTTTTCCGAAAACGGCATGCGGCTGGTCGTCGCAGGGGACGGCCCCCAAATGAAGTACTTGAAGTCCATAGCCAAGAAGAATATCGAGATGGTAGGATGGGCTTCGGGTGAGGAACTCGGCACACTCTATGCGGGGTGCAAGGCACTGATCTTTCCCGGTGAAGAGGACTTCGGCATCGTTCCCGTGGAGGCTCAGGCTTGTGGAAAACCGGTCATCGCGTATGGCCGCGGCGGAGCACTGGAAACGGTGGTTCCCGGGGAGACCGGTCTGTTTTTCAGGGACCGGACACCAACGGCGCTGAACGAAGCGGTTGCAGAGTTCGAGTCCTCAAGGGACCGCTTCGATCCTCACACCATCCGCCGAAACGTGGAACGCTTCAGCACCAAACGGTTTCAACGTGAATTTCTCGATTTCATACAGGAGTGTCTTGACGAGCATATGAATCGCTTCGCGTAACCGTTTGCCGGAAATCCGGCGAAAATGCTTGGAACAGGGAGCGGGTTGGCTCAGGTCGGCCGCTCCCTTTTTTTGTACGTTTTCTCTAAAACCCCTGATACACGGGATGGAATCCAAGATACTCCAAAGGAAACCCGGGGGGCAAGCATCCGCCAAGTGCAAATCCGGCCACGAAGATCCCCGCAATGAGAGCGCATTTCACGAGAATCGACCGCGAGGTTTGCGGTGAATGGTCACGGGCCGGCACCGCAGTGGGGATGAGGCCCAGCAATATGTGAAAGAACCAGCTGAGGTGCGGGTGGATCATTCCGTCGAGCACCTGATAATGGAGCAGCGCGCCCGAAATGGGAAGCAAGAGGGCCATCGGATGGAATACGTACTCCACGGGCGGATGGAAGACCGCCCTCAGCAGCATAAACAGAAGCGTCAGAATGACCCCGGAGTAGAGAATAACAAAGGGAAATCCCAGGTCGGCCAGGCATGTGAGAAAAACATTTTCAGACGTCCTGAGCTCGTCCGTCCATTCGGTGAGGAATTTCTTCCCGATGTAAGGGTACTTGGGTTGATAATCGGCCAAATACCCGCTGCGCGGAGCAAGGAGACCGTTTCCCAGCAAGGGGTTCTCCGTGGCTATCTTCCAGGACAGGAACACGTTCTCCACCCTGTAGGCCACAGATATGTGATCCTTCGTGAGGCGTGAGCCTTGATGAGACAAATGATTTCCCAGGCCCAAGGACATGACGAAGAGCAGCGCCAACGTGATGATCAGACGCCGGGTGCTCGTTGACCGCACTTCCCAAATGAAGACGGCGAGAACGAGCATTCCGACGGGGATAAGGACGGCCGACTCCAAGCCCGACGTCAAGCCTCCCAACAGGAGAATAATATAACCGAGGCCCAGGAGGCAGATTCCCACTACCTTCATTCCCCAAGACTTCATGAACAGCAGTGCCAACGGAGCCGTGGAAAAGAGAATGACTTTGTTTGCCACCGGGTGCCAGTGCGAGTCGAGCAGAGGAAATATCATGCCGCTGGTCGTATAACCGGTATAGGCCAGGGCGAGTATGCCGCCGAGAATGCCCACGCTCAACTGGAGATAGTATCTCTGCCGGGCCGGACTGTACAGGAGCAGCCTCGCACCCCAAAACCCGCCCAGTGCGGATGTGACCGCGACGAACCCTCTGACTGAAGACTGCGCCGGAGTTTCGCTGAACAAGCCGCTGAGGATGACCAGAACGGCGAGAACCGCGGACACGATTACGGGAACCGCCTTGACGCGTCCGGGCTGCCTTCCCGAGAAGACCACCGCGGCAACAAGACTCAGACCGCAGAGCAGTCCGGAAAACACTTTTGTCCTCTCCCCCGGGATAATCACGAGATTCGGCTGAAGAACGGCAAGATGCACGCAAACGGCACAGAAAAGCAGCCATGCGAAGGTCTCTCCGTGGGAGATCCGAGGCTCGCCCGAATTCTCCGTGGCCCCCGAAGGCCGTGCAATATCCGTTAGCGGTGTTGTGTCCGAGCCTATTCCTCCCAATATCTATGCCTTTCGTTCTTCCTATAGTTTTGCCCTTTCGTAGAAAGGTGGTTCTCGCGTAGAGCGCGCGGTCCTGATTTTCGTGGAGTTGTCGCGAACACTGGGCTCGCGCGAAATTCCCGGCGTAAAATGGGAACGTCTTGCCTCAGCGAGCATGTCGGA
>JAZDHD010000016.1:0-24693 GCA_043806215.1 Pseudomonadota bacterium
ATCCGCACACCCAACCTGTAACCGTCGTGAATGGCATTGTATAGGCTTCGAGGAACCATTGCGTCGCCGAGGAGGTACAGTTCATCACAGAAGTATTCGAGGTCTTTGATCAGCTGCCGACGGGGCACTACGGGACCTGCAAGGATGACCGTGTCGGCCGGAAGGTCCACTTCACTCCCCTCACTATCCCGGATTTTCACCGAAGCGCTTTCGATGCTTAGCGGCGCCGCCTGCGTGAATACCTTGATGTTCAATTGCTTGACCAGCGCATTGTGGCGCCATTTGAACGTCATGGATACATCGTGATCCACCCTCTTTTCCGACTCCACGATGACCGGGTGTTTGCCTTGTTTGGCGAGGACTTCGGCCACAGTCAACCCGATTTTCCCTCCGCCGAGGATGACGGCATTCGGGCCGACGGTCTCCAGATTTCCGTTGCTCAGTATTTTCCACGCGTCGTGGACGATCTCGGAATCGACTCCGGGAATGTTCGGCTTCTCTATGGCTGCGCCCGTGGCAACGATCACCACGTCGGGATCGAACTCCGCGGCCAGACGGCGGTCGACGGGCGTGTTGAGACGTACTGCAATGCCGAGGTCTTCCACGCGGTACTTGTAGTACTGGAGGAGTTCCAACAGAACCTCACCGCCGCTGATATCCCTTGAGGACGGAATGAGCGCTCCCCCGAGCCTGCCCAATGCTTCGAATATGGTTACGTCATGGCCTCGCTGGGCCGCGGCGATGGCGGCCTCAAGACCTCCCGGCCCTCCCCCGGCAACCATGACCTTTTTCTTGACCGCTGCCGGCGTTATGGAATACTCGGGTTCAACTTCGTGTCCCAAACGAGGATTCACGGAACAGATGTATGGCTGGTTGTAGAACATCTTGGCCAGACATAGCATGCATCCTATGCACGGCTTGACGCGCTCGGGGGTCCCCTTGCGCACCTTGTGGATCAGTTCGGGATCGGTCAGCAGCGGACGACAGATCTCCCAGTAATCGAACACCCCGTTGGCAATCGCCTTTTCCGCCTCCCACGGGTCGGAAAGACGCGGTCCAAATGCCAGGGGAACGTCTCCGATGTACTTCTTGGCCTTTTCCGCGAGATGGAGCCATTCCGTCCGGCTCACGTCGCGGCCGAGCGCTCCCTGCCTTGACTCGTGCCAGCCGATGACCATGCTGATCATGTCAACCCCGCATCCGGAGGCAATCTTCATGATCTCCATGCATTCCTCTTGGGTGTTTCCTCCGTATTCGTCCATGAGTTCCGTACCGTTGAGACGGATTATCACGAGCCTTTCCGGACCCACGGCCTTGCGGAGCGCCTCGATGATCTCCACCATGAACCGTGCCCGCTTCTCCACCGAGCCCCCGTATTCATCCGTGCGCTTGTTGGTAAAGGGAGACAGGAAGCAGCTCATCAAATAACCGAGAAAGCTCGTCACCTCGACGCCGTCGTAACCGGCCTTGACGGCCCGCTCGGCTGCTAAGGCATGGTCGGCAACCGCCTTGTGAATCTCCTCTTTGCTCATGGCCCTGGGAGGACGGAAGTGCTTCAACGTTTGGGGGGTGTCGGACGGCTGCACGCAGTACCCGAGGTCTATTCCCCCGTATCGCCCCCCGTGCAGTATCTGCTGAATAGCCACCGCGTCGTGGTCATGAAAGAGATTCGCGATCCTCTTGAGGCCGGGTACGTACTTGTCGTCGTTGATGCAGAGCTGACAATGATAGGCCTTGCCTTCTCCGGAAGTGTCGGGATATGCTCCCTGATTGGTCATTATCGACGCGCCCGTGTTGGCTATGACCTCGTCGCGTGCAAATTCCCGTTCCGTGAGAAAGCCGTCCCGTGTATTGAAATTGCTGACGCAGCATGCTGCGTATTTCACCCGATTCTGTAATGTGAACTTTCCAACTCTGCCCTCACTGAAAATATGAGGGAATTCGGTCTCTGGCATATCGAGCCTCCGGATGAGTGAAGATGTGGGGGAGAGCGCCTTGTTGCCGTGAGCCGGGTCAACCTGTCGGTTTGCCGGCCCTTTTGATCCGCGCAGCCTTTTTGAGGCTCGCCCGGATTCCGCATTTTACGGCTGTCCATGCATATAAGCAAGTAATATGCCAATAATAATCCTTTGGTATTCCCAACTGTTCTCGGCTGAAACGTCCAGGCGTATTGAAAAAGTCTTACAAAACATCGGCCGAATGCATCCCCGTTTCGTGAAAGGGTGCCGCTAACCCTGCTCGCAAAGCCCCCCATCACGACATCACAGGTACGCGGAGATTGCAATTTTTTTTCAATCCTCTTGCAAATGCCTTGAACCACCGGACGCTGCGCTGATAGTATGGAGCTTTGACGACTCCCGTCAAACACTCTGAACCGTGTTCCCTGAGTGGTGCACGGGATTCCAGTTATGAGCCCGGGAGGGTATCCGGGGAAGATGCCTGCTTCAGGAGGCGCAGTGTGGATCTTGCCGAAGTATTGAACCGATATCACAAGGAGATCGTGGAAACATGGTCCTACCGCATGATCAACGACAAGACTTCAAGGTACTCCGAGGAGTCTCCGGAAGAATTGACAATGTTGATCGGTCAAGCGACCGACTACTTCCGCACGGCATTGGTGGGGGACGAATGGACCGGACTCGCTCAGTTCATCAATTTCATCGCCGTCAAAAGGCTTCACGGCGGGTTCACGCTTGCAGAGGTTCAACGGGCTTTCGAGCAGTACAGGGAGACGGTGACTCCGCTGCTGGTCACCCATGTGAAGCCGCCCTTTCTTACTCAAACCCTCCTGCGTCTTCATCAGTGCGTAGTATCCACCGTAACACGTTTCAGCACCTATTTTCAGGATCTTCATGAAGAGCTTCTCCGCAACCAAGCCGCAAATTTGGAGCAGGAGGTCGCGGACCGGACGCGGAAGCTGGCGGAATCCGAGCGCAAGTACAAGGTTCTCGTCGAGGACATCAATGACGGTTACTTTGTCCTGGTCGAAGGGATCATCGTGTATGCGAACAATGCATTCGGCCGGATGCACGGATATACCTCGCAAGAAATCATGGGACGACATTACCAGGAATTTGTCGCCCCTGAATCGAGAGAATCCGTCTCCAGGGCGTATGTGGGGAGTCGCAGCGGCACGGTTACCGGATCGCGTCTCGAATACCTGCGCCTGCACCGGGATTGCCGCCGGCTGCCTACCGAAATCAAGGCAAAGATCTCCTCGTACGGCGGTCAAGCGGCTACCATAGGCATTTGCAGGGACATTGGGGAGCGGGTGGAGTTGGAACTGAAAACGCGGGAGGCGGAAAAGCTCGGTGCCCTGGCCAATTTCGCCGCGTCCCTGGCCCACGAGATCAACAACCCACTCACGGCCATGAAGATGAACGTTCAGATGTTTTCGGAGGGTCAACTGCCTGAGAACGCCCGGCAGAAGCTCCTTTCGTCCACCCTTCGCGAGATCGAGCAGATCAAGAGATGCGTCACGGAAATGATCGACCTGACTGTCCCGTTCCGCCTTAACCGCCGTTCGGTCAACCTGCGCGATCTCGTTGAAGGATGCCTCGGGATCGTGGAACAGAGAATGGCCTACCAGGGGGTCGGAACCTCGATCCGGCTCACGTCGGAAATCGGAGACGTATTTGTGGACCGGGAAAGAATCGAGCAGGCGTTGGTCAACTTGTTGCTCAACGCACTTGAAGCACTCCCGACGGCCGGACGCATATTCATCAGTACCAAAGCGGTGTGGGATAACGGAGAACCTTGGGTCCACATACGTGTTGCCGATGACGGCCCCGGCATTCCAAAGGAAAAGCTGCCCTATGTGTTCGATCCCTTTTACAGCCAGAAAGCGGGAGGCATAGGCCTCGGGCTGGGCAACGTCAAGAAGATCGTGGAGGCGCACGGGGGCCGGGTCGTTGCCTCCGGCCGCAGACCCTGCGGGATTGTCTTCACGCTGGTACTGCCCAAGAAATGAGCTATCTACCTGAAAGTCCTCCGACAGATTACAAGAGTTGGGTACACGATGGGGGGGCTTGGGGGGGAGATGGTCTCCCCCCCAAATCCGGGCGCAATGATGCGCTCTTCATACTCCGGTCTCCGAGGCGAAGCCCCGGAGGGTCTAACGACAGGCAAGGACTTTCATGATTCGTTGTGGCTTGTTGGCAGATCCAAGCCATGGAGGTTCATATGAAATCCAAGGTATGCATCATCGACGATCAAAGGTCGATCCTGGAATCCATGGAGATTTTCTTCCGGATGCGCAATTGGGAAGTTTACACGGCCCCCAACGGACCGGATGGATTGAGGATTGTGGAGAAGGCGCGTCCATCCCTGGTGATTCTGGACATAAGGCTTCCGGGCATGAGCGGCCTTGAAGTACTCGAGAAACTCCGTGGAAAATATCCCAAGCAGCAGGTCATCGTGATCACGGCTTTCCAAAGTATGGAGAGTACCATTCAGGCTATCAAGCTGGGGGCGTTTGACTACCTCCACAAACCCATTGACATAGCTGAAATGGATGCCGTTATCCGGCGGCTGGAGCAGACCACCTTCGCAGATCACCGCGATGAATACGACCCGTTGGACCCGGCAATGACGCTTACCGACCACGAGCCCCGGATCATAGCGAGAAGCCGGAAAATGAAGGAGGTGTTCAAGACCATTGCCCTTGTTTCGGAATCCCGCGTGACGGTTCTCATACAGGGCGAAAGCGGTACCGGGAAAGAGTTGATCGCGAGGAGCATCCACCTTAACAGCCCGTGGAGTGATAAGCCTTTTACCGTGATGGACTGCTCGACGTTGGTGGACTCTCTCGTGGAAAGCGAACTGTTCGGCTATGAAAAGGGGGCATTTACCGGTGCCAATGAAACGCGGAAAGGACGACTCGAGTTAACCGGAGAGGGAACCATCTTTTTCGATGAGATCGGGGAGATGCCGCTGCAAATGCAGAGCAAGCTCTTGCGCTTCCTCCAATCGGGAGAGTTCGTGAGGGTCGGCGGGAATTCCCCCATTTACTCGAATGCAAGAATCGTCGCGGCCACCAACCGGGATCTCACCAGAATGGTTCAGGAGGGCCGGTTCCGGGAGGATCTCTACTACCGGTTGAAAGTCGTGACGATCAATGCGCCTCCCTTACGCAGCAGGAAGTCCGACATTCCGGTCCTGGCGAACTTCTTTCTCAAGAAAGCCGCTCACCGGAAGGTTTCCAAGCCGAAGCGTCTTTCACCGGACGCGCTCGAAGCCTTGATGGACTATGACTGGCCCGGGAATATCCGGCAACTCGAGAACGTACTAACCCGCTGTGCGGTTCTCACGCCTTCGGTCCTCCTGACGAAAGAACACACCGAGGCTTGCCTGAAAGACTCGCCGATACTGTCGAACATTGATGAGCGTGTAGCAAGTTTGGAGGATGTGGAGCGGGACCACATCGTCAAGGTTCTGGAATGCAATGAATGGCATCTGGGCAAAACGTGCGCTCAATTGGGGATGTCCCGGCCGACTCTGCGCTCAAGGATGAAGAAATACGAGATCGGCAGGCCCAAGGACCGGGCATCCCGCAAGGGAATTTAGTGCTCCGTTTCCCAAATATGGTCGCATATTTTCGTCTCGCAGCCCGCACGAACAGGATCCGGGCATCCCGCGCGGAACGCGGGACCGGGCTGTGAAGGACTGTCATGACGCCTTAGATATGTTTCGTGGGGTCCCGCGGAACGCGGGATGCCCGTCATCTTCAAGGGGATCAATCGGGGGACATACACTAGATTTTTGTTGGCCGTCAGGCCATTTTCTTGCAGCATTCCACAATCGCCCCTCTGTCGCTCATAGTGGTCTGATTTAACGCTCATGTCGCCGATCTCACATCCAAGCCGACCTGCTCACCAGGTGACGCCAAAATACACACATGTCAAGCGCGACCACGTTGACGCGCAGATCAAGAAAACCAGGTGTATGTCCCCTGATATCCCCAGAATAAGCCTATCATCCCTCGGGCTTGTCGGGTGAATGGTATAGCCATGGGAGCAGCCCCGAAAACTGTCCGGGGATCACAACCGACCATGAAAGCCCGCTTCAGAGAGAGACTTTCACGGTCGGTTGTGACTGCCGGTGATGGCGGTTGGCCGGGAAGGATTAGGCCCCGACGTCTTCCTTCGGCCAGCGTCACCAAACCACCAGTGCGACTCCCACCACCGCGATGGCCATACCGAAGACGGCGGTAAGACCGAGAGTTTCTCCAAATACGAAATACGCAATCAGAGCGGTACAGGGAGGAACCAAATAAAATAGGCTTGCCACGGAAGACGCTTTGCCTCTTCGGATGAGCACGTACAACAGGAATATGGCGCCCACCGAGAGAACCAGACTGAGCCAGAACAGCGCGAAAACAAACTCGCCCGTCCACTCAATCTTCATTGATTCGAACAAAGGCGCTGCAACAGACATCGCTACGCCGGCCGCCGCATACTGAATCACCGTGCTTGTCCGGAGATCCATCGTGCTGCAGAATTTCTTCTGATAGAGCGTACCTGCCGTGATTCCCAACAAAGCCACTGCGCTCCACGCGAATCCGCCGATTTCATTCGAATGGAACGACAGCTTGTTCTGGACCACCAAAGCCACACCGACGACCCCCAGTGCCAAACCCAGCCATTGGCGTAGGGTAACCTTCTCTCCAAGCAGCGGACCGACAACAATGGCTGTCAGCACCGGTTGCATGCCCACAATGAGAGCGGTGACTCCTGCCGGAACTCCGTGGTACATGGAAGAAAAAACCCCGCTGAGAAATGTTGCATGAATGAGAAGGCCGGTTACCGCGAGATGAAGCGCGTCACGAACGGTTCGGGGCCAAGGCGCCCGGGCGGCGACGGAAAGAACCAACACTATGGCGGCAACGAACCAGAACCTCACCAACAGGAAAGTGAACGGCTCGGCATACGGTAGCCCAAACTTGGCTCCGATGAAACCTGTGCTCCAAAGTAGTACGAAAAGTATTGCAACCGGCATTTGGCAGGCCTTCGGGACGGAAAGGCATCGCCGTCCCCGATTGAGCTTCCCCGGGTCGGTATTGCTAGGTCGCGTCTACCGGCATCGCCCCAAACGGGAGGATATCCGGAAACAACTCTCTCGCCTCGGCAAGAACACTCGGGTCTCCGTGAACCGGAACGATTGAGAAGATTGTCCCGTCATCCTCAGAGACTTTCCGCAAGTGGTATCCACCGCCGCTGTCTTCAACCAACTGGACCGTAAAACCGCTCGACGGTTGTTCGGCGAGAACCCGGAATGTGCCCATGTCCGTCATCCGGCACGTAGCTTCACAAAAATATCGTTGTTCCCCTACTCGGGAGATTCGCTCACTATAGACCGGCACGCGCCGCAGACGCAAGGAGTAAACTCTTCCCTCGGCACCGCACGCTTCGGCCAATTCTTGGATCCGCCTTCTGAAACGACGGTTGACGTTTCCCGGGTAATCGGGATAATAGGGCTGCCGTTAAGGGTGAAATCACTCATGCGCTGCAAACGGAAAGGCGTGGATACGACAATGATAGGAATAGAAAGAATCGATCACATCTGTGTTGCCGTGAAGGACCTGGAACAGGCCTCAAAAGTCTGGGCGCCGTTTCTCGGAAAAGACAAGCCCGACATGGAATATCGTCACGATCCCGAAGGCATCCACGTGTTCAGATATGCCGTTGGAGAAGTGTTTTTTGAGTTGATGGCCTCCACGCGGGAAGGCAGCGACGTCGACCGATTCATTGTCAAGAAGGGCGAAGGCGTCATGCTCATCTCGTTCAAGGTTCCCGACACGGAAGCCGCAATGAACACATTGACCGAAAACGGATACGCGATGATCGACCATGCTCCCCGCAAGTGGAACCAGTCACGGTACGCGTTCATGAATCCAAGCTTCATGAACGGCGTACTCGTCGAAGTCATTGACTGATTGCGTTGTCCTGAGGAGAGCATCGGCCGTCTTGGTGCAACCTCGACTGCGTGCTGCGACGTTCGCCGGGACCTCGGCAGGGCCGCACCCGGTCAGGAGATCAATCCGGTTAACCCAACGGCAGCAGGGCGTTGAAACCTGGTTCCGAGGTGTATTTCTTAAGCGTCTGTCCCAAAACAACTGTTACCACTATGTCGGTCACCGAACGATCGTGAGACTACTCGCTTGGCTGCAAGCGCTATTCTGTGACGGACCCTGAGCAGGTAGCCGGGTGCGAGTCGCCCATTTCCGTTACTCAGCGGACTCCCTCAGCCCCCTCCATGCGTGTCAGGAGGAAACTGCCGTCCGGTTGCTCTTTTACCTTCAGTCCGTAGGCTTCGATTACGTCCCGCAAAGGCCGGCCGAAGAACACCTCCACGGTCCCCGAGGGGAGTCCCAATCTCTCGGCAATGAACGTGCGTACATGATCGTCGTAACGGAGGACTTCCAGGACTTCCTCGACGGTCCGGCCGTTGGTGGCCCCGAGTTTCGCCATGGCCCGGCTCAGTTCGGCATGGGAGCACCTTTCTTCGTGACGCTGGATGACCGCCCACAGGTCTTTAACCGATCCGAACAGATCCTGCCTGGTCAGCGGCGTGCCGGAATCCGCGGTCGATGCTTCGGGATTCCAGCACTCCTGCCGACGGCACTGCTGCGGCCGGAATTCGTATATGGCGCACGTCTTCCCGCCCTCCTCGTAGAAGACACAGGTCCTCTTATCCGGGGCCTCCCGTATCTTGACGATCTCCTCCTCCGTCGGCCAGCTCTGCCCGGTCCGGTTGTCATAGACAATCTCGGCCTTCCGGATCGTGAAAACCTGTTCCGGTTTCACTACATCTTGGCTGAAGAGACTCAAGTCTTCTTTGGTCAAGGTGGGGCTTCCCTCCCTGCAACAGGTCCCGCAGCGGATGCAATGGGGTCTGGTCGCATAGGCGGCCTTCAGCAATCTCTCGCGGACCTGTTTCCAAACCTCCTCGTCGGTCCTCTTGTCCTCTCCCTCCGGACCGGGTGCGAGGGCTTCGAGCTCAGGCAAGATTCCGTCGATTATTTCCCGGGGCGCGGCGTTGGAACCGACCTTCCAGAGAATATCCCGGGCTTCCTCCTTCAACGCGGTAATGAAAAAGTCTGCTTCAGCCCTGTTATAGGGTTTATCCATAATTTCGACCTCTTATATAGTCAGGTGAGAAGAAGCGGAAGATTCCGCCGACCGGTCAAGAGCGCATAATAGCTGAAAAGTCCGATGCCGAAAAGCGTCCCGTGAGGACCCGGCATGATGAACCGTGGGCCGCGACCCGCGTTTCGGAGTTGACCGCCGGCGGAGCACGTGTCAGGATAATAAACTCACAGCACCATTTTGGTCTCGGAAGCCGTGATGAAGTACGAGGGTCCTTGACCGGCTTCAGAGCTTCAACGGCCGGGGTGAGAAACGGTCCTCGCGAGGGGTGAACGGTGAAGGTAAACTATTACGAGCTCTCTTCCATGAATAAGACCGAGCGTGAAGCGCTCTACCGGAGAACCGGTCTGGAATTGGACCGGCTGATGGTTGCAGTGGCCCCTCTGGTGGAAGACGTGCGCACGCGCGGCGACGATGCCGTGAGAGAATTGACCGAACGGTTCGACGGGGTTGCCATGGAACCCTCTCAGTTCCGCGTGCCCGTGGAAGAGATGGATGCCGCGGTCGAGCGTCTGCCTGCCGATCTGCGTCGGGCCATGGAAATCTCCATAGACAATATCCGCCGGTTTCACGAACGCCAGATCGAACAGGCATCATGGGAAATGGAAATCTCACCGGGGATCGTTGCGGGTGAAAAAGTCGTCCCCATCGATTCGGCCGGGTTGTATATCCCCCGGGGGAAGGGCTCTTTCCCGTCCATGATGATGATGGCGGGAGTTCCGGCGAAAACGGCGGGTGTGCGGCGCATAGCGACCACTACCCCGCCCGGAAAGGACGGCAAACCCGACCCTGCGACCGTTGCCGCGGCGCGGATCATCGGTCTTGACGAGGTCTACGCAATCGGAGGCGTCCAAGCGATCGCCGCCCTGGCCTACGGGACGGAAACAGTTCCCCGCGTGGATAAGATCGTGGGACCGGGCTCGGGGTACGTCCTTGCCGCCAAACAGATACTCTCCACCGTGGTGGACACAGGTCTGCCGGCAGGACCCAGTGAGGCAATCGTCCTTGCCGACGGTTCCGTCCCGGTATTGACGGCCGTAACGGATCTCCTCATAGAGGCGGAACACGGGCCGGATTCAGCGGCATATCTTGTGACGAGCGACGCTTCCGTCGCCCGGGAGGCATTGGAACTGATCCCGCGCCTCGTCGCGGCACTTCCCGAGAAGCGGAAAGGCTACTGCGAGGCGGTCTTCCAGAGCAACGGCGGGGTTATCCTGGCGGCGGACACCGATGATGCCGTTGATTTCATCAATGGTTTTGCACCGGAACACCTGCAAATTTTGACTGAGGATCCGGATAAGATACTCGAGGATATTAAATTCGCGGGCGAGGCTCTTCTCGGAACGTTCACTCCGGGGACACTGGCGAACTATTCCATAGGGCCCAACGCCATCCTCCCTACGTCGGGATTCGCCCGTACTGCATCGGCACTCTCGGTTCGGGATTTCACGAGGCGCATGTCCTTTTCGAAAGTCTCTGAAGAAGGATTCAAAAGTCTGGCCCCGAAAACCCTGGTGCTCGCCAGGTACGAAGGATTTGCCGCACACGCCGGTGCGCTGGTTCATAGGTTGGAAAAGGAACGGGACTCATAGTGCGGTTCGAACCGCAACCAAATGGCGATTGCAGGCATCGGCGTCACGCACGAGTTTGGGTTTCGCAAGTACCATCGTACTACGCTTTGGATCCGGACGCTGCCCCTACTTCCCGGCACAGTATGCAACCGAATCGAAATCCAGGAGTCGATTTCCGAAGAAATCTTCGCGGTACGACAAGAAGTCGACGATTAGTAGTATAGTGCGATGGATCGGTAACCGTGCGGTTCCCCCACGTACGGGGGGCTCAGGAAACGCTGCAAACTGCCATCCCGGAGAAACGACCATGGCGGAATTCACTCACTTTGATGAAAAGGGACAAGCCCACATGGTGGATGTGGGCGAAAAGGACATCACCGTCCGGGAAGCCGTTGCGCGGGGTGAGGTCCGCATGCAGCCCGAGACCTTGGATCTTATTGTGGAGGGCCGCGCACAGAAGGGCGATGTTCTCGGCATTGCCCGTGTTGCAGGGATCATGGCGGCAAAGAAGACACCCGACCTGATCCCCCTCGCGCATCCTCTGCCCTTGACTTCCGTGAAAATCGAATTCTCATGGGATCGCGGGCAATCGATCATAGAAATCGAAGCCCGAGTTAAGGTAGCGGCCCGGACCGGCGTGGAAATGGAGGCTCTTACGGCAGTGGCGTGCGCGGGGCTGACGATCTACGACATGTGCAAGGCCGTGGACAGGGGAATGACGATCTCCCACATTCGACTGGTGGAAAAAAGCGGCGGCAGGTCGGGCCATTTCAGGCGGGAATGAGGAGGCGGACCGCTCTAATCCTCTGCAGAAGAAATGAGACATTTCATGAACCGGATTCGGGTACCGGCAATCTTGTGGCTGCTCCTGACGACCATATCGGCGTCATCGGCCGACTCTGTCGGCAATGTGCACCCGAAGAATGGTTCCGATGCGCCGGCCCAACATGTTATTGGAGTCGGGGGCTACGACTTTCCCCCGTACGTCAGGGAGAAGGACGGGAAATTCAGCGGGTTGACCCTTGACCTTATTGCAATGCTCAATGCCTTTCAGTCCAAGTACCGCTTTGAGTTCGTGCCCACTTCCTCCATGCGCCGATACGACGATTTCGAGAACCGGGCCTACGATGTCATATTCTTCGAGAATGTCGACTGGGGATGGAAGGAAATGCCCGTCGATGTTTCCAGAGATTTTGCCCGCGACGGCGAGGTCTTCACGGCAAGAAATTTGCCCGGAAGGACGCAGGAGTATTTTGACGTCCTGAAAGGGAAATCCCTTCTCGTGTACCTGGGGTATCACTATCCGTTCGCACGGTACGATACGGCTCCGGAACGTTTGCTCTCGAAATTCAACGCCAGGACTACGGTATCACACGAGGCGAACATCAGATCAGTACTGGCGGGGCGGGCCGATCTTGCGGTTGTGACACGATCCTTTCTCGCCGGACATCTCAGGAACCGACCGGCCGAGATTCCTCGGCTGCTGGTGTCTCAAAGGATCGAGCAGGATTACCGTCACACCGTACTCGTCCGAAAGAACATCGAACCTTCAATCGGCGAACTCAACGGAATGATCGACCGTATGGAGGATGCGGGTTACCTGTCCATATTGCTGGGGAAGTACGGCATCTGTACTGCCCAAGACCCGTCTTGTTATCCACCGCAAGGGCATTCGGCAGTCACGGACATCCCCGTCAAACAAACCGCCAAGCGGGTGGTCAAAGTGGGCGGTTATCATTTCCCGCCCTATGTCGAACACATCCGGGGGAGTTTTGTGGGCCTTACTCCCGACCTGTTGGAGCTCATGAATGCGTTTCAGTCCTCGTACCACTTTGAGTTCGTGCCCACTACGCCGTTGAGCCGCCATAAGGATTTTGCCGACCGTTCATTCGACGTGGTCTTTTTCGAGAGGAAGGAATGGGGCTGGGATGCAATGCCGGTGGACCGTTCCCGTGAATTTCTCGGGGACGCCGAAGTCTATGTAACCAGTGCCGCTGCACACAAGGGTCAGGATTACTTCCGTGAACTCGGGAACAAATCGAAACTCGGCTATTGGGGGTATCACTATCCTTCCGCCGGGTTCACCACCGATGCGGATGTGTTGCTCAAGCTGCACAAGATGCGGCTCACCACTTCACACGAAGACAACATTCGGGCCGTGCTCGACGGTCGTGCGCATGTAGCGATTGTTACAAGATCATTTGTCATACGCTTCTTACGCGAGCATCCGGCTCTTATTCCGCGTCTGTTGGTGTCCGACGGGATCGAACAGGAATACCGCCATACCATTCTTACCCGCAAAGGCCTCAGCCCTTCCCCGGACGAAATCATGGAAATCCTGGCCCAGTTGGACAAACTCGGGTACTCCCGCCTCCTGTGGGGCAAGTACGACGTCACGGCCATACCGGAGAACAGATGAAAGCGAGCCTGAAATCCCGTAGCTTGGTCTTTCGGATCACCCTCAAAGCTGCGGCGCTCATCGTTGCATTCATGGTGTTCCTCAGCGGTTTTCAGGTCTGGTCCCAATATCGTCTCGCCCGGAATCAACTCCAAGACCGTTCCAGCCGCATACTGGACCTCATGGTCAATGCCATGCGCAAACCACTGTGGGAGATGGACGGGCAGAGGCTGTCCGATCTCGTGGACGGACTTGTCCGTCACGAAGACATTGTACTGAAGGTCGAGGTTACCTCCGGCGGCAGGGTTATGGCCGTTCGGAATCAACCCGGATTCAGCCGGGATTCCGACCATCTCGCGGACAATGGGAGCACCTTCACCGTCGAAAGCCCCATCACGATCTATGACCGGGAAATCGGGCACCTCACGATGATCATTTCACGCTATCCCATTCACGAGGAAGTTTGGCGGACCCTCACGTACCGGACATCGTCGATGGCGGTGGTCGTCCTCACCCTCTTTGCCGCTCTCTTGTGGCTGCTCCGGAAGGACGTTTTCGCGCCTTTGCGGCAATTGGGCAGGGCCGCATCCGAAATCGCCGGCGGACAACTGGACAAGTCCATTTCCTGGGGGAACGACGACGAGATCGGGCGGCTGTTCAAGGATCTCGATTCCATGCGAGCTTCGCTGGACGACACCATCCGGAAGCTCAGGAACTCTCAGGCAAGCTTGCAGGAGTATTCCAAGATCCTGGAGAACAAGGTCGACGAACGGACCCGGCAGTTGCAGGAAAACCTGAATCTTCTCCAAGAGGCAAAGAAAGCCGCGGAATCGGCGACGCACGCAAAGAGCGAATTCCTCGCCAACATGAGCCATGAAATCAGAACACCTCTGAGTGTTGTGCTGGGAATGATGGATGTCGTCATGGAATCGGAGCTCACGCCGGAACAACGCACGCGGCTCGAAATCGTGAAATCGTCGGTGGATGCGCTTCACGTCCTGCTGAACGACATACTGGATTTCTCCAAGATAGAGGCGGGAAAACTCAGTCTGGAAGCCGTAGATTTCGATATCAGGTCCCTGTTGGCCGGCACGGAGGCGCTCCTGGCGGCCAAGTCACGCGACAAGAGCCTCAAACTGAGTTGCACCATAGGCGACGACGTCCCCGGCCGTCTCTGCGGAGACCCCAACAGGCTCAGACAAGTACTCCTTAACTTGGGCAACAATGCGGTGAAATTCACCGATGAAGGTGAGATATCCATTGGCGCAGCACTTCGGGAAGACCTCGATGATTCGGTTGTCCTGCTCTTTTCAGTATCCGACACCGGCATAGGCATCCACCCGGACAAACTGGGTTTGGTGTTCGAGCGGTTTTCACAGGCGGATTCATCCATAAGCACAAAGCACGGCGGTACGGGACTGGGGTTGGCCATATCTTCCCAGCTTGTCAATGCAATGGGCGGAGAGATGTGGGTAGAGAGTGAGTTGGGCAAGGGCAGTACGTTCCATTTCACTGTCCGGCTCGCCAAGTGTCGATTCCAAGAACCCGCCGCCGAGACAAGAACCGATGGATCCCTCCCTCCGGATGAGTTCCTCGGGGTCAAGGTGTTGCTTGTTGAGGACAATTTGTTGAACCAGGCCGTAGCTCGGCGGATTCTGAGCAAACTGGGCTGCGAAGTGGTCATCGTTTCAAACGGACGCGAGGCGGTGGAAGCTTTTGGACTGCGGCGGTTCGACCTCATTCTCATGGATCTCCGGATGCCCGAAATGGACGGATTCGAGGCTACCCGGCTCATCCGAGCCAAGGAAACCTCGGGGAGGATCCCCATCATTGCGCAAACAGCTCATGCCTTTGCAGAGTACAGGCAACAATGCCTGGACGCCGGCATGGACGAGCACATTGCAAAACCGTTCAACACGTCGCAACTCATACCGTTGCTGAGAAGGTTCGCACATCCAAGCCCTCAAATCACTGCAACAGCGAATCACTCAGGGGATACTTCCGGATAGACCCGGGCGGTTCGAGCTAGGACGCGTCGGGGGCTTCATGGATCCACTTAACCCGCGTTCGCTTCCTCTCGATATACTCATTGATTTCGGATTCCCGAACGGTTATAATAGGGAATTCGGCTGAGGCAGCCGAAACGCCTCCCCCCCTTCGGTCGGCACGCAGCAAGACGGTAAGGATATCAATTTGGTAGACTCGGCCGCACGGACACATCAGACACATACTGGTCGGGAGAGAGGCGAGGACAGTTCCCGCGTTACTGAAATAATTTCTTCAGTAACTCAACTACGAATCAAGGAGTGAACGAAATGAAGTGGACCACAGGTGCGTCTTCTCTTGGAAAGGGGCTAAGAAATGAACGAGGATCAGCCGCTTACAGCTTTTTTGGGTTCTTGATCGTCGCGGTGGTCATCGTTGCAGCGATCTTTGTCGTACCCGACTTGGCGAAGAAGAAGCCCGAATCCGGTATGGCGCAGGCGAAGTCGGCCATGGCGAAGCAGGACTGGAAAGGGGCCGTCTCCCTTTTCGACAAGGTGATCAAGACAAACCCAAAGGACATCGATGCCCACGTTGGCCGGTCCGCAGCTTACCTCAATTTGGGAAAGCTTGACGATGCTCTGGCGGATGCCGACAACGCCGTGAAATTGAACCCCAAGAATGCTTTGGCCTATGGACAGAAGGCCATTGTGGAGAAGATGCTCGGCCAGGATGAGGCTGCGGTCAACGATCTCACCAAGGCCCTTGAACTTGACGGCAATTACACATGGGCCTATGCGCAAAGGGCTCACATCTTTTCCAAGCTCGGCCATCAGGAAAAGGCCCTCGTCGACGTGAACAAGGCTCTCAAAATCGCCCCGAAATTCGCGGACGGAATCCGTGTCAGAGCATGGATACTCAGCCGTATGGGCAAATGCAAGGAGGCTTCCGTAGATTTCTTGAAAATTGCAGAGTTGAAGCCCAATGATGCGTGGTCCATTCAAGACAGAGCGTGGTTCCTGATGACCTGTCCTGATGAGAAACTCCGGGACGGTACCAAGGCCTTGGAACTTGCCAAGAAGGCCAATGAAATGACCGAAGGAAAAGACGCCGTCGTGCAGGAGACCTTGGCGGAAGCCTATTTCCAGCAGGGTGATGCCGCAAAGGCTGCCGATCTGCAGGAGAAGGCTATCGTACTCAAGTCCAAGAGTTGCCCGCAGGGCTCATGCACCGAAGAAATGAAGACCAGGCTCGAGAAATACAAGCTCGCTGCAAGAAACGAGATGAGAAAATCCTACGAAATTCTACCGCTGAACAGCGACCACAGGCCCTGACGGACGGTAAGGTTGTCGATTGACGGCGCAGAGCGGTACGCTCCCGGGACATACCCATAGGCGCCGGCTTTTATGTCCTTGGTCGGGAGGACACCCATCCTGAAGGACATTTCCTCTTGTTCCCCCTTTGAAAAAGGGGGCTAGGGGGATTTATGAATCAGAAAAATCCCCCCTAACCCCCCTTTAGTAAAGGGGGGGAATCTGAGGACTCCGACAATTCCAGGTTATGTTGGCGCCTATGGGGACATACCCTGGATCCATCCGCCTGTGCCGGACGTCTTGACCCGACGGTCCCCACGCGTTGCCGACGGGCCGGCACCAACCTTGAACCCCTTATAATCACATCGTTATTGGGTTTGCTTCCCCCTGCGCTTGGGAAACGAAGCCCTATGGTCGTTCCGGGGACCGGAAGCGTATCGCCTTGCATTCTCCACTCTCGGTCCTGAAATCGACCATGACCGACTTCCCGAGGTACGGAGCTGCTTGCCGCCTCTGGCCGCTTTTCACCTGCACTACGACCTTCCGGTTATCCGACCCGACCACCGTCACCGTGTCGATGCCCACGCGCTGAAGCTTTCCGGCAAACTCCTCCGCACCACATTCCGGCACCGTGCCGAGAATGACAAGAGCCGGCAGGAGCAGTAACCAACCATCCCTCATCTGATCCTCCAGTTACAAACACGTCCCACCTCGAAGCGGACACCCACCGCGAGTGCGTCGTCGGCCCAATGCCGACACGGACGAAAATCCCCCCTTCCTAGGGTTAATGATAACCGATGGAGACGCTTGTTTCAAGCTGGGGCGGTCATCGAGTTTGGGTCAGCATGCCACGAATTCGGCGCGTCTGCTACAATGCCGCAAGCCGCACATAGATCAGAAAGAGCGCGACGGTCCACAAGAGCACGACGAGCGACGGCTTCCACAGATGAATGAATGATGCGCCCAGATTGGCCGAGAAATACTCCTTAGTGACCACGAAACAGATATGAATGGGCGACAGCATCATCCCCGCGTACCCGAAGCCGTAGGCCAATAGGGCATAGGGATACGGAGAAGCCCCTTCGGGCACGAGCGTGACGACCAAGGGAAACGAGGCCCCTACGAAACCGACGGCGATTCCCGTGATCATTCCCGCAAGAAAGGGGAGAAAGATCATGATGAGCAGAGGCGGAACGTTGTACGCGGCCAGATCGAGTTTCACCTGTTCAATGGCGTGTGAGTCTACGAGCACTCCTTTGAACCCCAGGACCGCGGCTATGGTGAAGGCAATATAGTAGCTCTTGGGATCCGAAAGGGCCTCCCGTATTGCCGCACCGGATTCCGAGCTTGTTCTGATCACCAACCAAATGGCGAGGATCAGAGCGAGCAGGAAACTGAGGTAATCGACTCCGGGGATTTGGTACCCTGCCAGGAATCCCACGGACTCCAACACGACTCGGATAACAAACAGCCCGGCGACCACAATCCATATGGGCATGGTATCGAGAACAAACCTCAGTACGGTAGAACGGTCCACGTTTTTGTGCTCTTCTGCGGAATTCGGCACGGCCCTGAGTATAAAAACCCATCCCGCGGCAAGTGCGCCCAACGTGAGCGGAAACTGGCATACGATCATTTTCCACGGTTCGACGGCAAAGACGGATATCGCAAGGATGACGCCGGGGTACAGCGGCCACCAGTATTCCCAAATATGGCGGAACCAGTAGTTGACGGCCACCTTGAGCTCGGGCTTGACGGAGCTGTCTTTCAAGGCCGTCTCAACCATCGGCGCCGAAAACAAGGCTCCGCCCGGCATAGGCAACAACCCGATCAATGCCGGCATGGCCGCCGTCGTAAAGCGGCTGCTTGGGGAAACCGCCGCGAATGACTCGAATATCCTGTCCATCCGCTTGCTCTTTGTGAGCAGATGGCTGAGGAACAGGATGAGTACGATGATGCAGGACAGCCACAGCGACGTGGGCGACGTAAACTCCCCCCACATCGCCGTAACGACGCTAGGCAGGTCCAGGCCCATCCACAGACCGATCATGATGCTGCCGATCATCAGGGATGCGAACATGGGCAGAAATCGGTTGAGGGCCATCACTGCGACCAATACGGCCAATATCTTAGCAATAGCGGGTAATGATGTCAGCGCAACAGTCCTCCCTGAAGCCGATTTCGTGCAGGCGTGCTCAGTGCCCGAGTACGCAATAAATCGGATAATCCTACACCAACACCCGCCAATTCCCAAAAAAAATACACTCCCGCCGCAAGGGTCCGCGAGTGTGAGCCCGGCATCCCGTCGGTCCGTAGCGATGTTCCCGCGGCTCACGTGCACGTCCCACATGTGGTGTGGGGAGAACCACTTCTCCGGCCGGCCGGGGGGTACGGACCCGCGCGGAATACGTTGCCGGCCTGTCAAGATTCCTGACATCGCTTGCCTGAAAATATGCCCCTTTTCCCGTTCCCGGGTTCCGCCCCATAGGCGGTAACTTTTATGTCCTTGGTCGGGAGGACACCTATCCTGAAGGACATTTCCTCTCCGGATTAAGTTGGTGCTTATGGGGCTCCGTCCGGTCTTGGACCCGGAAGTCTCTTTCAGGGAGAAGCTTTCACGATCCGTTGCGGCCGGCCCTCGACGGTGGTTTGCAGGATCGGCGGCCGGGGACTATGCGCCTTGAGAACGTCGGGAGCGACGGACCCATCCGGCATGCAAATTGCTCTTCGTCGGCTGGTCCCGTGGTGAGGCATCACCCGGGTCCAAACCGCTCAAAAAAATCCACCATGAGGTATCCGAGATGAAGAACTCACTCCTATCGTGCACCTTCATTGCCCTGTTTGCCCTTCTCGCAGCGACTGCGGCCGAGTGTCAACAGAGCCAAGAAAGGACCGTCATCCGGGTCCGCGGCTCCGACAGTATGGCCGGGAGGATTGAAGCCCTTGCGAAGGTCTTCATGAAAGACAACCCCCACGTCAACATCATAGTTAGCGGCGGATCGCAATTGGCCCCCGACATTCTCAAGGGCGACGGCTGCGAAATCGCCATGTACGCATACAAGATGACCGATGATGAAAAGCGGAATCTCAGAACTGCCGGAGTGACGCCCGTCGAACGTCTCGTAGGCTATGGCGGGATCGTATTCATTACCCACCCCTCGAACACGGTTGACGAACTGACGGTCGAACAGATAAAAAAGATTTTTACGGGTGTTTTCACTTCGTGGGATCAGGTCGGCGGGCGGGAGCGGCCGATAAGGATCCTCACGGTAAAGGATAAGCATCCGGCAGCTTTGCAGTTCGTGCAAGCCGATCTACTCGGATCTCCCATTACGGACAAAGCGGAGATTTTGTCGTCGTTTCAGAGTGTTGCACTGAAAGTCGCAGCGACGCCGGATGCAATCGCATTCACCAGGGTCAGGGACGTGTTCGAATCGGCCATTGCCGAGATGGTTGCCTTGAAGGTGCTGAAAATCAAGAGCGGACCGGAATCGCCGGGGGTCCCACCGACAAGAGAGAATATTGCGAACACAAGCTATCCCGTCAGACGGCCCTTCTTTCTCTATACGAAGACTGATGGAGGGCAAGACACCAAGAGGTTCGTGGAGTTCATCGTATCCAAGGGTTGGGGAGCGCAATCCCTGGCATCGTCGACAGCCCGGTGAGAACCTGTTGATATCATGTGACTTGTTCACCGGTCATGTGCCGTGGCAGGCCGCGTGAAGGCCATAGAGAGATCCTCAGTGCTCCATGGCGTAAACACGATCGCACAACCTAAGCCCTCTTCCCGGCCTCCGCCGGGAAGAGAATCAGCCCCAGGCGGCCGGCAAGGGATGCCCTGCAAGGCAAAGACATCCCCGCAGGGAACCGCCATGGATCGGCAACGGCACTACTTCTTCAGGTGAGTCCGTATATACTCGACGATGTCGTCGGTCCTGGAACCGGGACCGAAGATTTCTTCCACACCGCTCTCCTTGAGTGCCGCAACGTCCTCCTCGGGGATGATCCCTCCTCCAAGGATCAGGACATCGTTCACGTTGTGGTCCTTGAAAGTCTGGGTGACTTTGGGGAAGAGGTAGTCATGGGCTCCGGAAAGCGAACTAAGGCAAAGCACGTCGGCATCTTCCTGCAGACACGTTTGAAGCAGAGTATCCGGGGTTTGACGCAATCCCGTGTATATCACTTCCATGCCGGCGTCCCTCAACGCCCTTGCAAGGACCTTGGCGCCTCTGTCGTGGCCGTCCAGCCCCGGCTTGGCCACTACTACCCGTATACGTTTATCCATACTTCGAACCTCACTTGATCTCGGACCGGTTCCGTTTTTCTTTCAGGGGTAATCGTTCCCCAATCGTGATTTCCGGACTCCGTGCCGGTCCCGGCGGACCGTCGCTTTCAGATCCTTATCAAAGGGGGATGTTGCCGTGCCTCCTGACCGGCTTCTCCTCCACCTTGTTCTCCAATTGGCCAAATGCCTTGATCAGAACGGTCCTCGTGTCTCGGGGAAAGATCACACGATCCACGAATCCCAACTGAGCTGCACGGTAGGGACTTGCAAACTTTTCCACGTAATCGTCGATCAATCCGGAGCGTTTTGCCGCGGGATCGTCCGCTGCCTCTATCTCCTTGCGGAAAAGGATCTGGATGGCGCCCTCCGGCCCCATGACCGCAATCTCGGCCGTAGGATAGGCCAGATTGATGTCCGCCCGCAGGTGTTTGCTGGACATGACGACGTACGCACCTCCGTAGGCCTTTCGGGTGATGAGCGTAACCTTGGGAACGGTCGCCTCTGCATAGGCATAGAGGATTTTGGCTCCATGTTTGATGATCCCGCCATGCTCTTGCTGGGTTCCCGGCAGGTATCCCGGCACGTCCAACAGCGTCCAGAGCGGAATATTGAACGCATCGCAAAACCGGACGAATCGGGCGCACTTCACCGAAGCTTCGGTATCCAAACAGCCGGCCAGCCAGTTGGGCTGGTTGGCCACGACGCCGATTGTCTTGCCGGCCAGACGGCCGAATCCGGTGACGAGGTTCTTGGCATAATTCGCGTGAACCTCCATGAAACGGCGATCATCCATAACCGGCACGATAAGCTTCTTCACGTCATACGGTTTGCGTGAGCTTTCGGGTATCGCTGAATCCAGCTCGGGTATAATCCTGTCAACGGGATCATCCGTGGCCATCACCGGGGATGGGCTCCGGTTGCTGTCCGGAAGGAAGGAAAGAAGCTCTTGGACTCGCGCGAGAGTATCCTTTTCCGATTTGTAGTGGAAATGACACACTCCCGAGACCTTGCCGTGGACTCTTGCCCCTCCGAGACTTTCGGAGTCGATCTCCTCGCTGGTAACCTGTTTTATGACCTGAGGGCCGGTAATGAACATGTAGCTCGTCAGTTCCGTCATGAAGATGAAGTCCGTCACCGCGGGAGAGTAAACCGCCCCCCCCGCGCAGGGCCCCATGATTACGGAGATTTGTGGAATCACGCCCGAAGCTCTGACATTGCGGTAGAAGACTTCTCCGTATCCGCCGAGGCTCTCCACGCCTTCCTGTATGCGCGCCCCGCCCGAGTCGTTAATGCCGATCAGGGGAAATCCGTTACGATAGGCGAGATCCATGACCTTGCAGATCTTTTGGGCATGGGTAAAGGAAAGACTACCGCCGAATACGGTGAAATCCTGGGCAAAAACGTATACTCCCCGGCCGTTGACCTTGCCGAACCCCGACACGACCCCTTCCCCCGGGATCTTGGTCTTTTCCATGCCGAAATCCGTACAGCGATGCTCCACGAACTTGTCTATCTCCTCGAACGAACCTTCATCGAGCAATTCCAGCACGCGCTCGCGTGCGGTCATTTTGCCTGCCTTGTGTTGTTTGGCAATCTTGTCCTCACCGCCCGCTTGATCGGCCTCTGCGAGTCTCCGTTCCAGCTCTTCGAACTTTGCTTCCTTCGCACCCATTCAAATCTCCCTTTCCGATTTTCAGAATGAATAACAACTATCGTCAGAAGCAGCCCGGCAGAAAGCCGACGGGCCTGCTGCGAGACCTTGGCAGATTGCGAACCGGATGTCGGCCGACGGTTTGCGGCTTTACTTGAGAATTTCCTTCATCGCCGAGCCGACCTGAGTGAGGTTTTCCACAACAGTAACCCCGGCGTCCCGCAACGCATCAATCTTCGATTGTGCCGTCCCGGATCCCCCGGATATGATCGCTCCGGCGTGGCCCATCCTCTTTCCGGGAGGGGCCAGACGACCGGCAATATAGGCCACAACGGGTTTGTTGAATTCCTTCCTGATGTACTCGGCGGCCTGCTCTTCTGCGGATCCTCCGATCTCCCCGATGAGTACCACGGCCTCGGTCTCCGGATCGTCTTTGAACAAGCTCAACGCGTCAATGAAGCTGAGCCCCACCACGGGATCCCCGCCGAGCCCCAGGCAGGTGCTCTGGCCTACTCCATTCTTGGTCAACTGATCAACCACTTCATAGGTGAGCGTACCCGACCTGGAGATCACGCCCACCGGACCGGGCATGTGGATGTATCCGGGCATAATGCCCACCTTGCACTTTTCCGGCGGTGAGATAACCCCCGGAGTGTTCGGGCCGATCACCCTCCTCCCGTGAAATCGAACCGTACGAAGAGCCGATGCCGTGTCCAGCGGGGGAATTCCTTCAGTCACGCATACGATGAGCTCGATACCCGCGTCCACGGCCTCCAAGATTGGATCCTTGGCAAATGCCGCAGGGATAAAGATTATGGAGACGTTGGCTCCCGTCTCCTTGACTGCGTTCCACACGGTATGAAACACGGGTATTCCATCCACTTTCTCACCCTGTTTGCCCGGCGTCACCCCGCCGACCATATTCGTACCATAGTCGCGACATGCGAGCGAATGGAATTTTCCGTTGCGGCCCGTGATCCCTTGACAAATAACCCGCGAATCTCTGTTCACAAGAATTGACATTTCGGTACTCCATCGGGATGCATCCGATATTACAGTGCTTTTGCTTTCTCTACCACCAATTTGGCCGCTTCGTCCAACGAAGGAATCATTTCAATGGGCAGTCCGGATGCCTCAAACAGTCTCCGCCCTTCTTCGATGTTTGTTCCTTCGATCCGGGCAATGACCGGTATCTTCACGCCGAATTGCCGTAGGGCCTTAATGACGCCTCTGGCCAGGACGTCGCATCGGAGAATACCGCCGAAAATATTGATAAAGACGCATTTCACCCGTTTATCGTCAAGGAGTATGCTCATGGCATCCGCCACTACCTGCTCGCCGGCTCCACCCCCCACATCCAAAAAGTTGGCCGGCATGCCGCCGTGGAGCGATATGAGGTCAAGGGTCGCCATGGCGAGGCCCGCACCGTTTACGATGCACCCAATGTTGCCGTCCAATCTGATGTAGCTCAATCCGTCCTTACGCGCGGAGAGTTCGAGGCGGTCTTCCTGGGACCGGTCGCGCCACTGTTCCATTTCCGGGTGACGGAATAAGGCGTTCTCGTCAAGGTTCATCTTTGCATCCAAAGCAATGACCTTCTCCCCTGATATGATCAGCGGATTGATCTCTGCGATGGAGCAGTCGAGATCCATGTACAACCCGTAGAGAACCGTGATGATCTTCATGATCTGCTCGGCCACGACCTTGTTGTCCGACAGTTGATAGGCCATGCCGCGTGCTTGGTACTGTGCGAGCCCCCGTACCGGGTTGATGCTTACGGTGAAGATCTTCTCCGGAGATTCCTTCGCGAGCGTCTCGATTTCCATACCACCGGCCGAGCCGGCCATGATGGTCACCCAGCCGGTATTCCTGTCCTGGACGACGGCCAGATACATCTCCCGGTCAATGGGCAGAACCTCTTCCACCAATAGAGCGCTGACGGTTTTTCCCTGCGGACCTGTCTGATTCGTAACGAGGCGTTTCTCCAGTATTTCCGATGCCGCCCCCCGGATGTCGTCGTCCATGGACAGCACTCGTACACCGCCGGCTTTGCCTCTCCCGCCGGTATGGGCCTGAGCTTTGAGAACCACCTTGTCGGTTTTGAGGGCCCGAGCGCCGATGAGCGCTTCCAATGGATCGTAGCATACCGATCCCCTCGGAATGGGCACTTTCTTCGCTGCCAAAAGCTGTTTGGCTTGATACTCGTGAAGATTCATGGAACGGTTGCCTCCAATCTCTTCGGCTGATTTGCCGTTAAATGAGCAAAGCTATGGAACTCGGAGGTTCCTCCGTACAGATTGCGAGACAGGTTTTCGCGGGAACGCCGGCGGAAGTGAAATCTTACTT
>JAZDHD010000017.1:0-8409 GCA_043806215.1 Pseudomonadota bacterium
GACGGGCAGGGACGCCGGTCCCATCCCGCGTCCCGCGGGATAGGGGCGCACCTGCGTGTGCGCCCAAATGCGGGCGGACACATAGGTCCGCCCCTACCGTAGCCCGGGCCTCCGTGCCCGGATCTTGTTCTTGCTTGCACCCGAGATGCCGGCGGCCTCCGCCCGCATCTCGGTTCCGGCCTGTAGGGGCACCACCCTGTGGGTGCCTCATTTCGTGTCCCCGTACGTTTGCGGTACATTGCCCAGGCGGATCCGGCCGGCCGGCAAGATGCTGAATACTATGGGTGGACTCTTCTTATCGTCCACGGGAGTATAGGTCAGCGTGGAACCCGATTGGGTCCGGGTCATCTTCCTCATCTCCACGGTATACGTAATCTGGTTCCGTGTCGAACCTGCGTAATCAAAGACAATGGGCGCGGGATCCGTCCCCGCGACATCGTAGATTTGCACGGACTTCTTGGGGTCGGACGAGTCCGGCACGACCACCTTTACGTCCATCCATTGAGGATCGTACCTGCATTGCATGGAATTCCCGGACCTCACGACGGTAAAATGCACCCGGTCTTTATCGTTATGGGCAAAAGGAACAAACCTCAGACAAGAAGCCACCCGGATCAGGCCGGTCGTGGTGGCCTGGGGTGCCGTGACGTCGGCAGGCCACTTGACGCAGTTGCTCGTATCGTTCTCCATGCAACTCTTCGCGGTCACGGTGACTGCGTTCCAATTGCATACATTGTCGGATCCTGCCGCAACCTTGGTCACGCTCCACGGAGACGCGACATTGGTGATGAGAAAGATCTGACCGTTGAGAGTGTCGGGGTTGTTGATCCCCCCAACAGTGATATAATCGCCTGCGGCCAGCGGCGCGACGCAGGAGTCCGTCACCGAGGTGCTCGCCGTAAATGCGGGAACGGTGAACACGACCTGACTGTCGTCCATTCCTTTATTTACCTGCGAAACATTGATGGTTATCTGTCCTCCGACTGATTTGATGCGTACCAGCTGAGCGGCGTTGATGAATGCACGGCTTGCCGCGGAGAATTTATAGTCCTCGGCCCATTGCACTCCCACGGGCACGGTAACGGCCAACGCGAGTCCGACGACCAGGAGAACGATCATGAGTTCGGCAAAGGTGAACCCTCTGCCTGCGTACGTCAACGGCTTCTCGATATGCCGATGGTGTAGCTCAGGACCGCCTGTGCCCCCTTTTCGTCCGTCCCGGTGATCTTTACGGGGAACTTTCCTTGCGTACCGCTTTCCATCTTCCATGTGATATTCCCCTCCTGGTCGATCTCCATGCCCTTAGGCCCCTCGATGTTCAGCTTGACGGGCTTTTCCTCCGGGTCCTTTGCTTCAACCTTGGCCGTATACACGGAGTCTTTCAGGTTCTGATCGAGCAGTTTCAGGAGCGGCGGCGAATCCCGGAATTTCAGGGTCTTTTCGAGAGTCTTCCCTTCGTCTCCCTCCGAATTGAAGGGAGTGACCGATACCTTCAGGACGTCCCCCGCCTTCAACTGTTTGTCGAACACCACGTGGTCATCGACGCCGTTGTAGTCGGTGAAATCGACTTCCTCGTCGTTCACCGACCAGCGGCATTCCGCCCGCACTGCATTGTTCAACTTGAGGTACAACTTGATCTTTTCGCCGGTTTCCGGGCGTTCCGGGTCGAAACGGAGATCCGACAGGTAAGGCGGGGCTTCCTTGCCGGACTCCGCCCGGCAATCAGCCGCCTGATAGCCGGGAACCGCCACTAGGAGAGCGAGCATCGTCAACCACTGAGCGGCACGTGAGAGACGATGTCTCGTCGGGGCATGGGCGGGACCAAGCGTCATCCTGGGGGTAAACACGCTGAATTACCTCTCTGTCCATCCGGCTACGTCGCCGTCGGCGTTTCCGCCGCCCAGGGGGTCTACCTCGATCCTCACAAGAGCGGCATCACTCTTCTGTACTATAACACTTTCGCCCTTTGAATCAAGCACCGGCTGACTGGGCATGCCTTCTCCCAGCCCGATCCTGCCGCCGTAAAACTGAGAGGCTCCGCCGCCGTTTCCAGCCGTGACCAGGTACCCGCTGCCGCCTTCACTCCCCAGAGTGGTCAATGGGTTACTGGTAAACGCCCTGCAGCGGTAGTCGAACACATAGAGGTACCCGCTCCCCACTCCGGCCGACGTGGTCGAACAGCCGGTAGTGGTGGTCTTCTTGGACGGAATATACGTCGTAAAGAAGACGTACCCGCCGAGCACCGCGGCCTTTCCGATCACCCGCTCCGACTCCGATGAAAAGTCGAACACACATTTCCAGCAAGGGGTGTCGCTTGCGCTGAGGAAGTGGGTGCCATTGTCGCAATCGCCCTCACATGAGTCCGGAACATGGCCCTTTGTGCACGTAGTAGTATCCTTCGGGCAGTCCCTCACCCAGCTGCAGCAGTCCGAACTCCGCGTGATTACCTGGCACTCCTCTTTGCACTTTGTCACGTCGTCGGGATTTGTGAGTCCGTCACATATCTCCTTCTTTTGATTGTCGTCACAGTCAACGGCGGCCGTGGGAGGACACCCGAATTGGCAATACTTCTCGTCCTCCTCGGTCAGGGTTCCCACGTCCCCGCAGAAGCTGGCTCCGGCAACCCCGGTTACGTGAGGGTCGGTGCCGTACTTGATCCCGACATTGGTGCCGGTAATTTTGAAGCCCAACTCCTTGCCTGAACCGGTGGAGCCGAAGTCGATCTTTTCGTAGGTATTCGTGCCGGTTCGCGCCGCCACACTACAAACGACCGAGGATGTCAGGTCGGGTCCCGCGGTGATGACGTCTTCGGCATTGTAAAAGGACATCTTGATCTTGTCCGTCAAGTCGTCGTACCCCGCGGAAATCACGTCGTCGAACTTGCCGGTTCCGAACATGATTCTGAGACTCGGGTGCTTGGAGTACACCGTGGAGGAATCCACCGACACCGTGGGAGCCACGGTTATAGGCTGCCGGCATCCCCTGAAGTAGTTTGCCTCGTTATCGCACTGGGTTAAGGAGGTAATAGGCGCGGATGCACCACCTTTGGGGATGAACTTGGTCTTCCAGAAGTCCACGGCCACACCCTTGGTGACGGTGGAACCACCCGAAAACTCGAACCGCATCTTGTAAAGGTATCCCCTCATGTCTCCAACGTAGAGATGATCCACAAACCCGTCCTCGCCGTACCGCACCTTTTTGTCGTCCCACACATCGACGATCGTCGGGTCGCCGAGAGCCCAGGGGATGTTCTTGGTGACGGTGCCGATGGTGATGGGCTCCTCCGGGAGCAGGGACGCATCGGATCTTGCTTTGACCAGGATTGGCCAGAGGACCTGGAAGTAGTTGATGCCCGTCTCGATGTCGATGGCCATCACGTAAGGCTTCTGGAGCGCCTTCCTAATGGTGGTATTGTCCGGGAAGGGGGCCGTGATGCTCGCGGTGTCAAACAGCCTGAATCCGCTGCCGATGAATGCAATGTGCCTCAGGTTGGCGTACTTGTCCGCTGCCGGATCGGCAGGGAATTTCACCTTGGCGAGGGTCGGGTCTGCCGGCGCCTTTCCCGAAGCGTCCGGGTACACGAAGGATGCCTGGGATGCACCGGGGTCGTTATAGTGATAGAAGCCGAAATCCGGGTCATGGTTCCCCAGGGCGACGTCCGACGTGGAGGACGGGAACTTCACCCGGCCCACTGCCGCGTAGCTCCAGGACATGGCCAGGCTCTTGAGATTGAAATGCACGTCGTCCTGAAAGTAGTCGGTATCACCGTCGGTGTCGATATCCTGCGCGACGTAGCGTTTCTTGAACGGGAGGACCATCTTCTCCACGCCCGAGTCCGTATAGACGACCGGCAGGTTTTCCAGCGCCGAGTATTGCCACAGCACATTCGGCTTGCCCGGTTCCGTCACGTCGATGGCGAAGTACGTATCGCCGCCCCCGCGCTGACCGCCGACAATCACGGTCCGCCACTGCCGGGCCTCAGACCCGGAACCGTCCGGATCGATGTAGACGTCGTAGGCCTTCGGGGACAGATCGACCATGGTGCGGTGCATGCACGCATCGCCGGAGGTGCCTCCATAATCCGTGTCGCACAGGTACATCAGCTCGCCCACTGCGTTGCTGGGGATAAACGCCCAGAGATGATCGCCGCAATCCACGGTGGATCTGGTATCCCTGGTCGAGTCGAGGTCGATGTATGGATAACCCGTGCACTTGTAATCCCACCTTTTGTTCGTGGTGTCCCAGACGGCCATGAGAAACGCGTGGAGCATTCCGTCGTTGGCCCCGACGTAGGCGATCTTCGGCCGCTTGTTGTAGGGTGCCGCAGCCGGGCTGGGAACGGTGGAGTGATACTGCCGGTACACGAGGAATTCAGTGTAATTGGGGTCGGCTCTGGGAACGTTGGCCAACGAAGGCGGTCCCACGACCACCGGTGTGGAGTACACGATGTCCCCCAGGCGTGATCCCTTTCGATTCCTATAGGTCTTGCCGGCGGCGGTGCCGTCAGCCGGCTGCCCCGCGTCGTTGACCTCGCCCCGTACCCACTCGATGGCGGCCTTGGCCTCGGCTGAGGAAGGAAGCCCTTCGGGATAGCTCCTCATGAGGCGCCGCAGGGCCGACGCGTTGCCCGTCCCATCATCGATGTTGTCGATGTGGAAGTTGGTTTGAACCCCGTCCGTCACGGTGAAGATTTCTCCCTTTTGCAGGGTGGACCGCTTGCTCCGGGACAGAAAATCAGCGGCATCCCAGCACGAGGGGGCCGGTTGCCCGAGCTTGCTGTTATGGGTCTGCGCCAATTCACCGCAGAAGACCCCCTCGTTGTGAGGAAAATCGAACTCGTAAACATTCTCCTCGCTGCCCACTGAAGTGGCGTCGGTAGGCCAATAGGCCTCGAGATGGCCGTGCCAGACCGCCCGGGAATCATCGTCGGGATCGGCCGCGGTGAATGCGCCGCGGACGATGACGTCGCCGTCGCTGGTCTCCTGGGAGATCGTCGCGACCGCTGCGGCCGACCCCCGTGCCACCAGGTGCGTGATGACCTGGGTAATGAATTTCTCCACTTCTTCGCCGAACGACTCATCGTTGCTCGCTACGAAGAAATGGTCCACCGTCGCGTCAGCGTTGGAGTCCCATTCGATGTATCCGGTGTACCCGTCGGTCCGGCAGTTGGTGGTGTCCCCGGGTGCGCAGGGGTAGATATTTCTCCAGTCCGACGATAGGTTGGCGGCTTGATAGCCGGCCAAGCCGTCTTTGCCGGCCGTGAACGGCTTGTCCACGAAACCGCCCTGAAGTGCAGCGGCCTCCAGCGTGTTCCTGGTGGTGTCGCTGTTTCCGAAGGCATAGATCGTATACAAGTCGATTGTCTGCAACTCCTTGGTCAGCGTATCGCCAAGGGTCGGCCGCATGTCCTTCGTGTGTATCTTGAACGCGATATCGTCCAGGTAACCGCTCGCGTCGAACCGGAAAGTCTCGTCTATGTCCGCGGTGTCGTTTCGCGAACAGTAACCGCTGTTCAACGTCTTACACCCGCTCTTATACGGCGTATCGGATGTGGGCTCTCCATCGGAAACAAAAATGATGTACGAATTGGTACACGGTTGCAGCGCGCCGTCGTAATAGTACGGGTCCCATTCGGGCTCGTCCTCGGGCGCGTCCACCCCGCGGCGCAGGAAGTTTTGCCGCAACACGTCCCCGACGCCGTCTCCATTGGTGTCTTGCGCCCAGGCGTACGACGGTTCATCCTGTCGGAAGTAGTTCATTGCTTCCCTGAGGACTTCGGCCAGCGGCGTATTCATCGCGTTCAGCGTTTCATTGATATTCATCACGATGGAAGAAAGCTGGAGCCTGTCGCCCGTCGCCGAGCCGTTTTCCCGCTGCATGGAGTCGACCATGGAGTCGTCCCCGATACGGTTGATTACCCTGCCGCCGTCGGCCTTTGGTTCGACGATGTCCTTAACGCCGTTGCCGTCGATATCGTAGTATTCTCCCGTGGCGCCGAGTTTGTGCTCCTGTTCGCCCAAGTCGTTAAAGTCTCCGTCTCCATTGTTATCCGTGCTTTCGGCCGGGCCGGTGCCGTAATTGAATCTCATATAGCCCATGCGCATCTGCTCTGCGAATTTCTGGACAACACCCTGCGGCGGGTCGTCGGTGCCGACGGTCCCGGCCTTCACGGCAAAGTAGTACGAGCCGGCGTAATCGCGGCCCGTCATGTCTTCGCCGGGATTGTCGAACGCTGATTCCAGAGACAATATCCGTGCTGGATTCGCGGTGGTGCCTCTGCTTCCGCCGGACGAAAACGTGACCTCGAAGAACGTCATGAGCGGCACGAAATCGCCCTGCTTAGGATCCCCGGTTGCCAGAGGGGTCCGTTTGACCGAATCCGTGCCGTCGAAGATGATGCCCAAGCCGGTGTGAAACGGCGTATAGTAATACCCGTTGGACCCATCGTCGTTGAAAAGCTTGGCCCATTCACGTTCGGGCGGTGTCCCCACGAGTGTCCAGTACGCGGTATCGCCTCCCAAGCGGCCTCCGGTGAGGACCTTCTTGGCGACATCGAGGCGCCGTGAGGTCAACCAGTTGAGAAAATTGCCTGAAAACTTGTCGCTTCCCGGGCATTCACCGTTCTTTACGCACGCGGCCAAATTCCCCGTTCCGACGCCGGTCCACCCGTCTCCGTCCTGCGTGTAAAAGAAGTGATTGACATTATCGTACTTGTAGAGCTTGTCGGACTTGAACAGGCCGTAGTACTTGGACTCAGGCTTGAATCCCCAATAAGCGGTCTGATTTGCCGAAGTGTAGTCGCTGACGGTGACCGTGCAGTTTCCGCTGTCGTCGCATGAATACGTCATGGTATCCGAGCCCGATGTTCTCGTGCACTTGGGATACCCGCTCGACTTTATTCTGATGCACTTCCCGCCGCTCCATGAACACTGGTACTTGTACTGGCAGTTCCCCGAGTTCCCCCCCAGCGACCAAGTGAACTCGTCGGTGCAATTGATGGAGCTCTTGCAATTACTTTGCTTGATGATTGCGCCGCATGCCGGCAATGAGGTACAGGTGCCGTTCCACGACACCACGGTGGATTGGACCGACGTGGCCGTGACCGCCAAGTAGCCGCTGTCGTTCTCGCGGTAAGCGAACTGGTTCATACTCCCGGAGTTGTCCAGGATGAACAGCAAGTTGTTCTGGGTGGTGTCGCTCCCCCCAAGGCTGATGAACGGCGGCGGCGAACAACTGCGGGCCTGAGCGGTGAGCGGGGCCTGAAAAGTGACCGCGAGAAGAACGAGCGCGCCGATAAGCACTGGTACCATATGCCGTGTTTTCATGTTTCCTGCCCTCACTTCGCCGTTGTTGCAGCGACCTGGACCTTTATCAGGACCTTGTCCTTGACATGGAACGGGTAGTCTTCGGCCGTATCCTTGTCCGTCATGTAGACGATGTTGACCACGGAGCCGACTGGGATCGAGTTTCTGGATATTTTTTCGCCCGATGTATCGAGGAAATCCGTGGCGCCCGAATACAAGTACACGCCGCCGCTCAGTTGAAGCAAACGGGGTTCGATCTTTTGCACGATCAATTTGGCTTTTTGGAGGACTGTTCCCTGTTTGAGCGTCTGTTGGGGGGTCTCGTCTTGAGCGGACGCCAAGATGACGGTCCACGACAAGAGCATCAGGAACACGATCGCAGCGAGTGCGATCCGGGTGGTGTTCGGGGAATGAATTCTTGGCGGCCTCATGGGAACGAACCTCCTGTTTTTCAGGCGTAGAACGAACGCAAACGTGATGCCGGAAGATGCATACAAGAAGGGTGCCATGTGTAAAGAGATTAAGGATGACAATAGGTTATGCTGCTCAGGCCCGTCGGTGGCCTCATCTCCGGGCGGATTTTCATGAGGTTGTCTTGACGGAACGCGGCATCCACTGCACGGCCGGATCGACAACATGCCGATATTATTGGATGGGTGCCATGTAAACTATGTTGACGAATTCGGAGAGACCACTAAATGTTTTTTCTACCGGCCTCCTGTCGGTCATATCTCTCGGCCGCGTCGAGGCTGCCCGTTGCGCGAGCGATGCGGTTCGCTCCACTCACCACATCGCTACGGGTCGAGCACGTACCCCCGCGAATCCGCACGGTCGTAGGATGTGGTGAATCCCGCTCATGCGGGACGAACCGCATCTGTCGCGTCCTGCGAGCGAGCTGGATGCCGCCCCCATAGGCGTCAACATTAGTCGTTTGTCAATTCAGGTTCAGAGTCGCTCTTGACGTCCCGAAGGGACACGTCCCGCGTCTCGCGGGATTAGCCGGGCCTTTCAAGGCCCGGAAGTCTGCATGCCAATCGGCGCCGTCCCTTCGGGACGGAAATCCTGTTTGGATACTCCCACTTTTTCCGGGGCATGAATCCCCCGG
>JAZDHD010000018.1:0-11564 GCA_043806215.1 Pseudomonadota bacterium
AGGGCCGTTCCCCAAATTGGGTAATGCCGTTTTCCACGGGTTGAAAACCCGTGGCTATTAAAGGTTAGCCCCTTCGGGGCTCCGGCTGGACATCACCTCGATTTGACCGGCTGTTTTCCGGCGATTCCTACGGTGCCGGCAAAAAGATATGGGACATGCTCAGGGCTCCTGCCTGGGAATGCCTATCCGCCGGGCTCTGCCCGGTCTTCGGCCCGGAACACCGACGGATTTTCATGGTCGGTTGTGATCGCCCCATCATGGAGGTTAACCTCTACCGGGTTCCCGCCCTCCCCATCACATGCTCACGAACGCGCCGGCAACGTGATTTCGCCGCTTCCCAGTTTCATGAGAAGAAGCGCGGTCAGTTTTGAACGCTCCAACAGGCTGTCCAGAAAGATGTGCTCCCGCCGGCTGTGAATCTCCGCACCCCTTACGCCGAGGCTGTCTATGGTCGGCAGCCCGGCCGCAGCGAGATTGTTGCCGTCACATGCCCCGCCGCTGGCATGGACCTCGAGAGACAGACCGAGATGTTTCCCGCATTCAATGACATGTCTAAAGACTTCTCGTGAGGCCGAGTCCAGCATTTTGGGGGGTCTCGCGAATCCTCCTTGGAGTTCCATGGAAAGGCCGTCGATAAGCTTGATTCCCTTGGTGACGCGCTCCAGGAAATCTTCCACGTGCCGTTGATCTCCCAGTGTTGCAACGCGGACATTGAAGCGGCACTCCGCACGGTCGGGGACCACGTTCACCGGGCCGCCGCCCTCCAGGTAGCCTACGTTCACCATCAATCCGGCTTCGGTTGATGCGAACGCGTTCAACACCACAATGAACCACGCCAAGGCACTGATGGCATTCCTGCCGAGATGTGAATCTCTCCCGGCATGTGCCGCTTTCCCTCTTACCACAAGCTTGAAGTTGCCCGATCCTTTGCGGTTTCCCACGAGATGTCCATTGGGGAAGCAGGGCTCGAAAACCAGCCCCAAATGATTCACCGCAGCCGACTTGGCCAGGACGGGCACGGACCCGGGTGAACCGATCTCCTCATCCGGGTTGATCAAGACTTCCCATCCCAGATTTGTATTCCAAGGACTTTTCTCGAGAGCCAACAGTGCCATGAGCATCACCACCATGCCGCCCTTTGCATCGGTGACCCCCGGACCTCTCATGGTGTTGTTGTCGATCCGTTGTGCCTTCTGAAAGGGATGATCCTGAGGATATACCGTATCCATGTGACAGCAGAGAAGTACCCGTAACGCCGCGGCCGGACGCTTGCGTATGCGGAGGGCCTTGCCCAACTGAAGAGACGATTCGCTCTCCATCAACCAGGATTGCTTGTGATTGCGAAGATCCAATTCTTCCGGCTCTCCCCCGAGGACCTGAAACTCCTGTTTCAGCGCTTCGAGCATTACCCCGAGGCCGGCCGTGTTGCGGCTTCCCGAATTCACGTTGGACCACTTCAAGAGTACGTCGCACATACGTTCATGTTGTGAGTCGAGCCAATTGACGTAGGGAGAATAATCGGTCATAAGGTACCGCTCATCCGGTCCCTGGACCGGTTTGCCGCACAAATTTAATAAACCGCAAATCAAGCATTAGCAGTAACAAAATACCACGTAATCATTCCCGTAGTCACTGCCTTTCTTTCCGCACTGCGAAGGCCGTTGCCCAAAGGAATGGAGCCCCTCTCCCCGCCACGGGTTACGTTGTGTTCAAATGACCCTACACTTCTCACAACAGTGCCGCGGCCTGCAATAAAAAAGGGGGCAATTCAATTGGATCGGCCCCGATGGTCTCTTTGGCCGACCAATCCTAATAGAAGCCGCCTGGTCCCGATGCGTAACGCTCCAGGATCTCCAGAACTTCACGATGGCCTTCCTCGGAGGCCAAAGAGACCGCCGTCGATCCCCGCTTATTCTCCGCAGCCGCGTCCGCTCCTGCTTCGAGCAGTAGTTCGACGATACGCGCGTATCCCTCTCCGCATGCAGCCATCAAGGGAGTAAAACCGTCTTTTGTTGCCGCCCCGGGGTCTGCTCCCGCATCGAGCAGTAGTCGCACCATCGTTGGCCGGCCTTCCCACGACTGGATGGAAAGGTTCGTGCCGCCCCGGGTCATTGCCAAGACCGTCGGCCCGGAGAAGCATGCGAACAGCAGCGGGGTGAAACCGTTGGTGTTGCCGCGGTTCACCTCGGCCCCGCTTTCCAAGAGCAGCCGCGCAACTTCCGTGTGCCCCTTACGGACGGCCTCCATAAGGGCCGTGCATCCATCCTTGGTCTGGATAGACTCTATTCCTGCACCGCGGTCCAGGAGCAATGCAACGATTCCGGTCATCCCGTGGGCCGACGCCCACATCAGAGGAGTCCTGCCGAAAAGGTCCATGGCGTTGACGTCGGCACCGGATTCGACGAGGAGCGCGGCCACGGAAGGCATGCGCTTGCGGACTGCCAACGAAAGAGCGGTCAAACCGTCGACATCTCTCGCTTCGGGATTCGCCCCGGCCGACAGCAGTATGTCCGCGGTATCTTCGAGACCTCTGAGTGCCGCTTCCATGAGAGCCGTACAATTCCTTAGCCCGCAGTGATCGATCTCCGCCCCATGGTCCAGGAGGGTCTCGAGTACTTCCGTGTGATTCCTCAAGGCAGCCCAAATCAGAGCTGTTCGTCCGTGGTGGTCCGAAGCGTCGATATCCGCACCTGCCTTGAGCAACAGGTCGACCAGGTCGCGGCCCCCCGACATGGAAGCACGGATAAGCGGGGTAAAACCATGCCTGTCCCGTGTGTCAAGCTCCGCGCCATTGAGGACGAGCAGCTTTGCAACATCGTGGAGCCCCCGCAGGCAAGCCAGGCTCAGGGCCGTATCTCCATCGTCGTCACGGGCATTTACCTCGGCGCCCTTTTCAACCAACAGCATGACAAGGGGCATGTGACCGGCGCTCGATGCCGCCATGAGGGCGGTTCTTTCAAAACGGTCGGGTGAGTCGGGATGAACTCCGTCGTCGAGGGCCTTTCCCACCGGATCAATGTCTCCGGATTCGGCAAGATTCACCAGATAATCACCCATCTGCCGACTTCGGCTTTGCATCTACCTCTCCCGGCAACGTTGTCGAGCATGGCTCCGCCATTATAGCGACGCGCATTGAAATTCGCGGTAATCCTAATCCAGTTCCTCAAAGATCCCGCCGGTCGTTCCTGTCATTGCGAGGAGCGCTTTCCCGCGCAGAACGCGGGAAAGCAATCTCAACCGCGAATCCCGCGTCCCGCGGGACGGTTCATCCCGCTAAAAGCGGGATTCACCACATCCTACGAAAATGTGCGACCGTATTGGGAAACCAAGCACTTAGAGCTCGGCCGCCATATCGGGGGACCGCTTCTTCATCTGTAGGCGTACATTGCCGAGATTGGCCCCGGCCCGGCACACCAGACAAAGCAGCGCGTCCTTCCCGAGAGTGCCCATCACGAGGACGCCCTTGTCGAACTCGATCAGTGATTGTGAGAGAGTCCCGACATTGAGCTCCCGGCCCATCACCTCGGAAGACCCGAGGCCGGTGGAAATCACCGCGCCCACGGCCTCGACATCCAAATTGCCGTCATTCGACAATCCCTCGATTACAAAGCCGTCACGTCCGACGATCACTGCCGCCGAGATGCCTTCCACTTTCAAAAAATCATTGATTTGGCTTTTCAGACCAGCCATCTTGACCCTCCTATTATAGTTGCCGTTTTCTTATTGAAAGAAGCCTATACCCGGTCGAGACTCCGGATCATTTGTCCATGAGTTCCACGACCATCACGGTATCGCCGGGGGCTCCGGCCGGTTCCAATTTCTTTAGCCTGGCCTTCTTTCCCAGGTTCTTTTCCGCAATGGCGATGGTCAAAGCTGCAAACGGACACCCGAAAGGCGGAATACCTTCTTCCTTGAGCCTGCTGGTCAGGCCGTAGAAAGAGCACTGTGTGATATTCGCGGTGAGCTCGCTTCCGTTGAGCGAAAACTGCATCTTATCGCAGAGCCCGGCTTCCACGGCTGTTTCGCCAAGTTTCTGAGAAAGCTTGTCCACATCGTCGACGCACGAGAAATCCACTCCCAGTTTTCCCAGTTCGTCGAGAATGTCGGGAGCGGCTTTCCTCATGACGGCCGCCGCATTATCCCCTACCAGCCCGTGAATGGCTTTGTAGAGGCCGTACAGGATTCCCGAAACAGCTCTCGTGTCTATCTTGTCTACCATTGCCTCATCTCCTTGCTTCAATTACGTTTACTTCAATTAACAGACCGGTTCCGGCCCGTTGCCACAACCTGTGGGACCGCAGCGGGAGATCCTCCGGTCCCGCCTATGTCTTCAAGTACAGGGGTGGAGGAATCAATAGAGAAACGTATCTCACAACACCCCCGATCAATGGAGAGACGCGGCCAGCCTGCCCACGCCCATGGAAACCGTGCCCAACGATGCGCCCTGTTTCGCTATCGCGATGAGGCCTCCCCCGTCCTGAAGCCGCACCAGTACCACCGTGCCAAGGTGATCCTCAATTAGAATGCGGTTAAGCGTGTCTCTCGGGTAGAATTGCATCAATGAATGCAGCGCGGCACGAAGCTCGTGAACGCCTTCCAGGGGGCCTTCGGCCCCGTCGGCCGAGGCCCTGACGTTGCCGTCGGGATAGAGCACCGATGCATACACTACAGAGTCGTTGGAGCCGCAAAATTCCTTCAGTTTCCCGGCGAGAACCTCGTCCGTGTCGCCTTGCCCCTCGTCCGTCTTCGCTCTCTTTTCTTCTTCGGCTTTCAGCTCGTCGTGAATCTTCAGCGCCTGCATCACTGCGCGGTGAAGATCCAGATCGATACTCCTGGCCTCCGGTTCCATATCCGGAAGGAACTCGAACGTACCTTCACTCCAGTCCACAACGCGGACCAGCGCGTCCATGCCGGATGCATCGCCCAGAGTGACATGAACCAGTGAGCCGGCGTCATAGACGAGTCTGGCTTCCCCCTTGGTTCCCGTGATGACGAGGTGCCCGGTCTTGCGTCCGGTATGGGGAAACCGGATAAGATCGATGATGGCCATGTCCGCCAAGGATCCTTTGAGTGCCACTATTCCATCTCCGTGATGCTTGTTCTTCAGACTTGAAATTTTTCGATGACTTGTCGGCTCGCCGTCCGGACCGTTTCCAGTACGCCGCGACCTTCCACGGCAACCGCCTCAAACGTCGGGATACCGTTAAGGTTCAGCCTGTCTTCCAGCGTACCCAACGGCAGGGGATTCGCCAGATCGCGCTTGTTGTATTGAAGCACAAGCGGGAAGGCACTCCAATTGACTCCAAAGCTTTCCAAGCTGGATTGAAGCATGCCAAAACTCTCAAGGTTTTCGTCAAGCCTCTCCTCTTGGGAATCGGCCACAAAAACCACTCCGTCGGCCCCTTCGAGGATCAAACGACGACTCGCCTCATAATACACCTGTCCCGGCACGGTGTACATATTCAATCGGACCGAAAATCCCTCTATACGGCCGAGTTCCAAGGGAAAGAAATCGAAGAACAGGGTCCGTTCCTCTTCCGTGTCCAGGACGATCATGTCTCCTTTGCGGTCCTTGTCAAGGGCTCTGTGGATATACATAAGGTTGGTGGTCTTGCCGCTTAATCCCGGCCCGTAATAGACGATCTTGAAGGTAATTTCCTTGTCCCCGTAATTTATGTGCGGCATGTCCGTATCCTCTACTTGGTCTCGAATATTTGGTCGATCAAGTTCAACGCATACTCTTTGAATTGGGGCGTGGCGATATCCTCTTTCCTCACTTCGCGGTCGTCCCGGCCCAGGGCCTCATCGAGGCCGTTCCCCGCCTTTCGTGCCTGGTGCCGCACCAGGCCGATACGCTGATAGTCCTCGAAGATGATCACCATCATCTTCGATTCCTGGATCAAGCTGATGTGGATGTGACGGTTTTCCCCCTGTTGAAGCAGTATGGAAAACTGTTCCTCACCTACGAGGCGGGCCACTTCGCGGGTGGCCGAAAACATTCCCGCCACCAAGGCGGCCATTGCAGTGGTGTTAAGGTAAGAGGTGTCGCCTGCCTGGCATATTGAGACCCCTTCCTTGGTTACGAGCATGGCAGTCAGCGCGCCGGAGTTTTTGACCAGGTTCTGAAGAATCTGCTTAACACTCCCGTTGCGGTCCCCTGTTTCAAAATTCATTCCTAAACTCCTTGCCCAATTCACGGTCGAGACCGATCTCAATATCATACAACGGACTTAAATTCCGAGGCCGGTTCACCTTTTCCATTATCCCGACTATTGAGATCATATCCTACAGAACAAGTATCCGTCATTTGAGGTCGTCATACAACCTCGTGCAGGACTTGCAGCAATCGTCCCACATCTATCGGCTTTTCGACGATCAAATCCACGCCGGGACGCGGTGAGACGTCCTTGTCCCGGACGGCCTCGGCCATAAGTACGAACGGCGGCCTCGATATACCGGTCTCCCGACAGAGATCCTCAATCAACCCGGCGGCCTGTTGTCCCGCGGTCTCCGAATCGGTCAGATCGCACACAATTGCGGAGAATTCCTGCGCCAAGAGTGAATCCAGGGCCTCATGGCCCGATGTGACGACGACGGCGCTTTGGCCGAGCCTGGTCAGTCCTTTCTGCAGAATGCCGGCCACCACGGGCCTGTCGGCTATGAGAAGGAGTCTCAGAGCGCGATTCGGGGCTTTGGGCGGAACGCGGTCCGACACCTTCCGCCTGCCGACGGGAGCATCCGGCACCATACCATGGACGGCACGCTTTTGTATTCCGCGTTCCATCTGCTTCAACTCGGTTATGTCCTCAAAGGTCAAACCCAACAGCTCGCCCGGCATAGAAAAGGCGCGGAGCCTGAGAAACCTTTCGATGTCATCGGTCTTGAACACCGCGCATTCCATGGCAAACGTTTCCCCGGTTGCCATGGTGTTCAACAGGGCCTTGGTGAGACCTTGGATCCGGGCATTGGGCCACATTTCATCGAATTCCTGGCCGCGCCACTGATCGACCGTGATGCCGGTCAGGCGGGTTGCTTCGCGGTTGACATTGACGAGAAACAGCTCGTTCGGTGCTTGATACTGATATATGAGCAGGCCCGCGGGAATATTCTTCACAATGTTGGAAAAGGTCTCCAACAGTTCCTTCAGCTTATCCTCAGCCTTCTTGCGGTCGGTAACGTCGAGAGCGTACTCGATAACCCGGGTTACGGTGCCGGCAGGATCCAGGAGGGGGTACGCGTGGATTTCGAACACCCTTTGATTGCCTTCACCGTCGTAATGAACATGTTCGACCATCACCGGCCTATTACTCTTCTTAACCTCCATTACGGGGCAAGGGCAGTCATGTGATTCACAAGGCAGATCCCGATGGTGGGTAAGGGCGTAGCACGTCGTCCTTCCCGTGGAGGATTTCAGTCCCGCGGCGGAATTGGCCATTACCACCGCAAAATCGTTTGCGTCGACGACGTAAAAGGGGTGGGTCAAGGATTCCAGGACGCTGCCGAGAAACTCATGCTGACGGCGAATCTCCTGCTCGGCCTGCTTTCGTTGGGCAACCTCCATCCGGAGTTCATCGTTGATTCTTGCCAGATCTGCGGTCCGTTCCCGGACTCTCGCTTCCAGCTCGTCATGGGACTTCTGCAAAGCTTCTTCAGCCAGGCGTTTCTCCCGGAGGAGGCGTTGCCTTTCCAGGGCTCCCTCGACCGCGGATGGAATCAGGTCAAAATACCGGTTGCCCGAGTCTTTAATGACATAATCACTTGCTCCCAGTTGAATGGCCTCTACGGCCACGCTCTCGTCCCCGGCGCCGGTGATCATGACAATCGGCGGCATGCATTCTTCCCGGGCAAGTGTGCGGATTATTTCCAGGCCGGTGAGACCCGGCATATGATGGTCGATACACAGAACATCGTACGATCCCGATTTATATAACGTGAGACCTTCCTCTCCGTCATGGGCAAGATCCGCCAGGTGTCCGGCATGGTTCAAAGTTTTCTGCAACAGCCTGGCGGTTCCCGGATCGTCTTCGAGGCATAGTACACGAATAGGCTCTGACTGAGGCATTCTGAAACACTCCTCCGGATTGGGCCTTCAGGGAGTCTCTCCCTGTATCGCGAGCCGGTTGGAAACCGTGAAGGTGAAGGTGGAACCGTGACCGGGTTCCGAATCGCACCAAATGTTTCCTCCGTGCCGCCGTACGAGAGTCCGGACGTGAGCCAAGCCCATACCTTCGCCCGGAACGTCTTGTTTTCCCACGCGTTGGAAGACGTGGAATATCCGCGTCAAATGGGCTCGATCAATCCCTCGTCCCGTATCGCGTACGACGAACACGTTTTCATCGGGAAAATGCCGGCCGCTGATTTCCACGGTTCCGGGACGCTCCGGAAGCATGAACTTGACCGCGTTGTCCAGGAGGTTAAGAAAGATCTGTTCCATGGCTGTTTGGTCCGCAACGGTATCCGGTAAGGAGCCCAACTGTACGTTCACTTTACGGTCACTGAGCTGATGGTCCAATGCGTTCAGGGTTTCGCGGACCAGTTCATTCATGTCCAATCTTTGGAACGAAAGGCTGCGGCGACCCGATTGGGACAGGTCAAGGACCGCGTCGATGAGGCGGCCCATCTGTTCCGCGGAGGAGTCCATAAACTGCAATGCTTCGGCGATATCCTCCTGCAGTGTACTCCGTACCTTTGCTTGTTCCTGCGGCTCCAAGAAAGGCAACGCCTTTTCAACTGCGGGACGGATAATTTCGATCCCGGTCTCCAGCTCCTTGCGGAAGCCCTTCAAACTGCTCAGCGGCGCGCGGAGATCATGAGACACAATGTAGGCAAAGTGCTTGACCTCTTCGATCAGTTGAGCCAACTTTTCCTGGTCCCTCTTGCGCCGGGTAACGTCACGGGCGACGTGGACGGAGCCTGTGAGCCGATTGTTTGTGTCAAAGATGGGAGAAACCGAGACATCGAATGTGCCCCCGAGATATTCTTCCGAGATTTCGTGCGCATGCTCTTTGCCGTCGTACATGAGGCGGGCGTGGGGACACCAGTTGGGAGGCGAGCCAGTGCCGTGAAACAACCGGTAACACTCTCCACCGATCATTTCCTCCTTGGTGAGTCCCAACCTGGTGCACGCGGCCTTGTTCGCACGGATTATCCTATGCTCGTTGTTCAGTATCATTATAAGATCGGGTACCGCGTCGAAAGTTCGTTCCCACTCTTCTTCGGCCTGGATGAGGGCCTTTTCCGCCCTTGCCTTCACAAGAGCCATTTCCACCGTACTGCGCAATTCTCTTTCCGTGTGCGGCTTGATGAGGAACCCAAAGGGTTCCGATTTCTTAGCCCGCTCCAATACGGCTTCGTCCGCGTGGGCCGTGGCGAACACAATCGGCACTTTGAGCAACGTGCGGATGGTCACTGCGGCTTCAGTCCCCTCCATATGTCCGTCAAGCCGGATGTCCATCAGTACCAAGTCGGGAGAATGCTCTTTAGCCCGGCTAATCGCTTCTTCTCCGGTTGACGCGGTCGCACAAACTTCATATCCCAAACTCTCCAGTTGATGTCTCAGGCCCCTTGCGATCACCGGGTTGTCCTCAACGATGAGGATCCGGGGAAGCGTAGGGAGTTCGAGCTCATTCACAGACCGGACCTCCTTACGTTTCAGCCGGCCGGGGTCCCATTGTCCGTCATTTTTCAGGGTTCCGCCACCCGGCATGAAGTCAAAGCACGTGAGTCGAGCTGCCTCCCCCCTTTAAATCACCACTATAACCTTTTTACGAGATATCCGGTCAAATGAAAAAGGCGTGAGGGCTCTCGCCGACATGGAATAATCCAAGAGAGGGGGGGCGAGGCCTCTACGCCTTCAACGATGCACAAACAAAAAAGGCTACCGGACGATTCCGGTAACCTGCTGATTTTCTTGGTAGCGGGGGGAGGATTTGAACCTCCGACCTTTGGGTTATGAGCCCAACGAGCTACCTGGCTGCTCCACCCCGCGGTATCCGAACACCATATCAGCCCTCAGATCGGCTGTCAAGTCGAAATCGCTTCGCGAAAATCCGGTACCGCTTATAAACTCGCGCCCCAACTGCCTCCTCGAATTTATTTATGGCTTCATTGTCTTCGAGATTCCATCCAAATTCAAGGTAGTCGTAATTTCTGTTGCCCTTGAGCACCGTGCGCAGATGGTCAAAAGCCACCAGGGGAAGGCCGAGCTTCTGATACTTCTTCTTGACCCCGAAGATCGTCCCCCGAATTCCCCGTATCTCGCGCTTGTACAACAAATACTTGAAAACTCCGGTCAAACCTATTTTCCCGTTCAGCCTTTTTAGCAGAGGATTCATATCGGGTAGAACCATGACCACCCCGGCCGGTTCATCCTCATAATAGATGAAGAACGTCAGTTCCTCCTTCAGGATGGGGAGAAGATTCCTTGCCATTTCGTGCTCCTCATCCTTGGTCATAGGTACGAACCCCCAATTGTCGGCCCATGCGGATCGGTAAATCTCCGACATCAAAGCTATTTCCGATTCGACATTCTTCCGGGACCCATTCCTGGTCCGGACCTTTCCCTTGCTCATGATGCGCCGCGCCAGACGCTCCACGCGTTCACCGAGTCTGTCCTCATGGACAATATTGAAGGCCACCAGGTCCTTTTCCTTCTTCAGACCGCATCCTTCCACCAGAGGCGGATAATACGGATGATTCCACGGCATCATGATTGTGGGCGGGTACTCGAATCCTTCTATGAGCATTCCTATCTCGTAATTTGTCGAAGGGTTCAGCGGACCCATGAGGTAGTCCATCCCCTTGCTCCGGACCCAGTCTTCAGCCGCAGCGAACAGCCCGGCGGCTGCTTCCAAGTCATCCCGGCACTCGAAGAACCCGAACGAGCCCATCTTCTCGTTGTGGTACGCGTTATAGTTGCCGTCCACTATGGCTGCAATTCTTCCCACAACCTCCGAACCTCGCCGTGCCAGGAACAGGGTGCGCTCCGAGAACTTCCAGTAGGGGTGTTTCCCGGGATCCAGGAGACGGCGCACTTCCTTCTTGAGGGGTGGAACCCAGTTGCTCTCCCTGGGATAAATCTTCCAAGGAAGATCGATGAATTCTTTAAGATCGGACTTCGTGGATACAGGGGTTATCCCCACGTACGACATCTACGACTCCTTTGTCCGGAAGGTGTTTGCAGCGGCAAACGAATGGTTGGGTCTGGATTAAGGCTCAGTGCTTCTTTTTCCACACGACCATGATTCGCGGATCACAACCGACCATGAAAGTCCGCCCAGCTCCGGGTTGAAGACCGGGCAGAGCCCGGAGGATAGGCATTCCCAGGCAGGAGCCCTGAGCATTACCCATATCCTCGGTCGCCGGCAACCGGACTCATGCCCTGAAAGGGCATACTGTGAATAGTCCCGCGTCACGCGGGATTCTAACCCATGGAAACGGTGCACAATAACGGACAGTTATGGACCCCGAAGGGGTCCACCAACGAGACAACGAATACGGAGTTACTGGTCGGCCCCTTCAGGGCCGTTCCCCAAATTGGGTAATGCCGTTTTCCACGGGTTGAA
>JAZDHD010000019.1:0-5895 GCA_043806215.1 Pseudomonadota bacterium
ATCGAGTTCGCGGACGGCACGGTCGCAAACATCTCGGAGTTTCTCTCGCGGACGATATACGGCACGAATCATGCCGACGTACTCCACGGGGGCAACACCCGGGACACGATCTACGCGCTCTCGGGTTTCGACATTGTCTACGCGGGCGGCAACGACGACACGGCCTACGGGGGCAACGGTACGGATTGGATCTACGGCGAGGCCGGAAATGACCGATTATACGGTGAAAACTCCGTGGATTGGTTGTACGGAGGCCCCGGACAGGATTTTCTTGACGGAGGCAACAGCCCGGATTTACTCATGGGTGGCCCGGGCGACGACACCTACATCGTGGACACCGCGTGCGACGTAATCGTGGAGCAGTCCAACGAGGGTATTGACACGGTGTTGAGCGGCACCACGTATACCCTGCCGTGGAACGTGGAGAACCTCGTCCTGACGGGGAACCGGTCCGTCAACGGGACCGGCAACGGGCTGAACAACATTTTGACCGGGAACGGTTCAAACAACGACTTGAACGGAGGCTCCGGGGACGATCTGTTGGCCGGTGGGTCGGGCCGGGACCGGTTGTCCGGTTCAGCCGGTGCGGACGTGTTGATCGGCGGAGTCCAAGACGATACGCTGATCGGCGGCTCGGGCAGTGACGCGTATGTGTTTTCCATTGGTTCCGGAAGGGACCGCATCGACGACAGTAGCGTCCCGGCGTCTCTGCCGGGCGACACGGACATGGTGCAATTCACCGATGTTGCATCCGACGGGTTGACGGGCATACGGCGGAGGGGCAACGATCTGGAGTTGACGTACGGGTCGGACGACAAGATCACGGTGGAGAATCAGTTCAGATATGAGTGGGCCGGGTACGGAATCGAGCAGATTGTCTTCAGTGACGGCGTGACGTGGGACCGTGCGACGATTGCGGCTCAGGCCGGCGTGAGCACCGGGTGCGGTTGGGGCCATGGCTGGGGTAATGCCTGGGGCGGCTGGGGCGGCGGCTGCGACTCGGGGCATTGGCAGGGCGGACAGTCGCCGGCTCCGGCTCCCACACGCAACCTGGCGTTGATCTACAACCAGGTGGACCTGTTGGTGAGTGCCATGGCGGGTTTCGCACCGGAGGCGTCGGGGTGGAGCCTGATCCAGGACGATTACCGGAATACGGTGGTGCCGTTGACGGTGACATGGAGTCATATGTAGGGTGGCAAGAACAAGAGAAGAAAGAGGGAAGAAAAATCAACCACCAAGACACAAAGGCTCCAAGAGGGACCGGGTGAAGAGTGTAGGGGCGTCCATGGCTTCGGTAGCGTCCCGGCGATACCCCCCTCAGTCCCCCCGTAAACGGGGGGAAGCAGGATTACCCCGCAGAACGCACGGAGGCCGGCGCTACCAAAGAGGTGTGCTTCGGTAGCGTCCCGGCGTCTCTGCCGGGCGATGGCGGCAAAACGAGGAATACCCCGCGAAACGCGGGGAGGCCGGCGCTACCAAAGAGGTGCGCTTCGCCAGCGTCCCGGGGTCCCTGCCGGGCGATGGCGGCAAAACGAAGAATACCGGCACGGAGGCCGGCGCTACCAAAGAGGTGTGCTTCGGTAGCGTCCCGGGCGTCGGTAGCGTCCCGGGCGATACCCCCCTCAGTCCCCCCGTAAACGGGGGGAAGCAGGATTACCCCGCAGAACGCACGGAGGCCGGCGCTACCAAAGAGGTGTGCTTCGGTAGCGTCCCGGCGTCCCTGCCGGGCGTCTCCCCGGCGAAGGCCGGGGTCCGGGATCCACAAGGGCACGGCACGCCGTGCCCCTACAATGCATTTGCATTCTTGGATTTCTTGGTGCCTTGGAGTCTTTGTGGTTGGTTTTCCCTTTCCGGAGGACGACCGGCAGGATGCCGGTCCCACTGAAGAGGGTGGCTCCCCGGGGCATAGATCGTCGCAATCCGGGGACACGATTCCGAGTTTTGCGAAGTCGCATGGCGCCACTCGCAAAATCGGATCATGTCCCCGATTGCCGGCGTCCCGGGCTTCGGTAGCGTCCCGGGCGATACCCCCCTCAGTCCCCCCGTAAACGGGGGGAAGCAGGAGTACCCTGCGGAAGGCGGGGAGGCCGGCGCTACCAAAGAGGTGTGCTTCGGTAGCGTCCCGGCGTCCCTGCCGGGCGTCTCCCCGGCGCAGGCCGGGGTCCAGGATCCACAAGTGCACGGCACGCCGTGCCCCTACAATGAATTTGCCTTCTTGGATTTCTTGGTGTCTTGGTGCCTTGGTGGTCAATCTTTCTTGTCTTGGCCTTTGAATCTGTGTGAATCGGTGAAATCTGTGGATAGCTTCTTCTCTTTCTTGGTATCTTGTTGGTTCAAATTCTTTGGATGGTTCGAGATATATGAACGTCGACACTACACAACACATCGACACCGGGCTGAACTGCCTGGTCATGATGGCCCGGATACACGAGGTCGCAGCGGACCCCGATCAGCTGACGCATGCATTCAAGGTCGACGGAAAGCCGATGTCGCAATCCGAAATCCTGTTGGCCTCCAAACACCTCGGATTGCATGCCCGCGTGGTGAAGACCCGGCCGGACCGGCTGGACAAGACGCCTCTGCCCGCCATTGCAATCGGCACCGGGGGGGACTTCTTCATCATGGCCCGAAGCGACGGCGATCAGACCCTCATCTTCGACCCGGTCACCGGAAGGCCGACCAATATGTCCCCCGCCGAGTTGCGGGTCCGCTGGAACGGGCGCCTCATCCTTTTCAAATCACGGGCATCGCTCGCACAGGAGATGGCAAAGTTCGACTTCACGTGGTTCATCCCGGCCATCATGAAGTACCGCAGGCTGTTGGGCGAGGTCCTGGCCGTGAGTTTCGCTCTCCAGCTCTTTGCGCTGGTTACGCCGCTGTTCTTCCAGGTGGTCATGGACAAGGTGCTCGTGCACCGCGGCTTCACCACGTTGGACGTGCTCGCGGTGGGCCTCCTCGTGGTGGTGATCTTCGAGGTGGTGCTCAATGCGCTGCGGAGCTATGTTTTCGCGCATACCACAAGCCGCATCGATGTGGAACTCGGCGCGCAGTTGTTCCGCCATCTGATCGCCCTGCCCATGGAATACTTCAACGTGCGGCGTGTGGGGGATTCCGTCGCCCGGGTCCGTGAACTGGAGAACATACGGAGTTTCCTCACGGGCAATGCAATCACCGTGGTGCTGGATCTCATGTTCGCCGTGGTCTTCCTCGCGGTGATGTTCTATTACAGCCGTTGGTTGACTCTGATCGTGGTACTGTCCCTCCCCTGCTACGTAATCTTTTCCGCGTGCTACACCCCGGTCCTTCGGGCCAACCTTCGTGAAAAATTCAACCGGGGTGCCGAGAACCACGCATTTCTCGTGGAGACCATCTCGGGGATGGGCACAGCCAAGGCCATGGCCATAGAACCGCAAATGACCCGGCGGTGGGATCGGCAGCTTGCCGCGTATGTGTCCGCCAATTTCCGCACGGCGACCATCGGCACGGTCGCCAACGGCTCGGTGACGCTGGTGAGCAAGTTGGTGACCGTGGGCACCATGTGGCTGGGTGCGAGGTTGGTCATCAGCGGCGATTTGACCGTGGGGCAACTCATCGCGTTCAACATGCTTGCCGGGCAGGTCGCGCAGCCGGTGATGCGTCTCGCGCAACTCTGGACGGATTTTCAGCAGACCGGGATTTCCATTCAGCGGCTGGGCGACATCCTCAATGCACGCACCGAGATTGCCGGTGCAAAAAGCACCCTGCCGCCGATCAAGGGACGGATCCTCTTCGACAACGTGGTGTTCCGGTACCGGCCGGACGGCCCCGAAGTGCTCAGGGGCGTCACGTTGGACATCGCCGCGGGCGAGGTCATCGGCATCGTGGGCCGGTCCGGATCGGGCAAGAGCACGGTAACGAAGCTCGTGCAGCGGCTGTACGTCCCGGAACGCGGCCGCGTACTCGTGGACGGGATGGATCTCGCATTGGCGGACACATCGTCACTGAGGCGGCAAGTGGGCATGGTGTTGCAGGAGAACATCCTGTTCAACCGTACGATCCGGGAGAACATCGCACTCGCGGACCCGGGTGCGGAGATGCCCCGGGTGATTCATGCCGCGGAACTGGCCGGTGCGCACGACTTCATCCTGGAATTGCCGGAAGCGTACGACACCATGGTGGGCGAGCACGGCTCGACGTTGTCCGGCGGGCAACGCCAACGGATCGCGATAGCCCGGGCGCTGATGACCAACCCGCGCATCCTCATTTTCGATGAAGCCACCAGTGCGCTGGATTACGAGTCGGAACGGGTGATCCAGGAGAACATGAAGGCGATTTGCGCGGGGCGCACGGTGATCATCGTTGCGCACCGGCTGTCCGCGATACGGAATTGCGGCCGCATCGTGGTGATGGACCACGGGCGGATCGTGGAGATGGGCACCCACGCGGAACTTCTCGACGACGGGGACGGGTATTACTCCCGGCTGTATGCCATGCAGGCGGGCTAGAAAGAATTAACCACCAAGACACAAAGACACCAAGGGGACGGATCAGAAGGGACAGGAGAAGACGGAAGGAAGGATGCCGGTTCTGGTAGGGGCGACCGGCGGTCGCCCCGGGGCGACTGCCATTCGCCCCTACACGAAAGAAATGACCGGCAGGATGCCGGTCCCACTGAAGAGAGTGGCTCCCTTAGCAATCCGGGGACACGATTCCGAATTTTGCGAGGTCGCAGGGCACCATTCGCAAAATCGGATCATGTCCCCGATTGCCGGCGTCGCCGGCTTCAGTAGCTTCCCGGGCGATACCCCCCTCAGTCCCCCCGTAAACGGGGGGAAGTAGGATTACCCCGCGGAACGCGGGGAGGCCGGCGCTACCAAAGAGGTGGGCTTTGCCGTCGTCCCTGGCTTCGGTAGCGTCCCGGCGTCCCTGCCGGGCGTCTCCCCGGCGAAGGCCGGGGTCCAGGATTGCCTACAATGAATTTGCATTCTTGGATTGCTTGGTGCCTTGGTGCCTTTGTGGCGTCTTCGTCCCGCGCTCTGAGCGGGATTAGGTCTTTCTTCTCTTGGCCTTTGAATCTGTGTAACTCGGCGAAATCTGTGGATAGCTTCTTCTGTTTCTTGCCGGCTTCGTGGTTGGTTTTCCCTTTCCGGAAGACGACCGGCAGGATGCCGGTCCTACTGAAGAGGGTGCCTCCCTCGGGCATAGGTCGTCCGGGCCGGGTGAGCCGCACATTTTCCTTGACACGTTGCCCCTGAGCGACGATATTACAGGGACCATGGCAAATCAGATTCAAAATTTCATTCGACGGGAACACGGCACAGGGTGCCGCAGCAGACAGGAGACCGGCTACGGAGCAAGGCCTGCCCGGGATAGGGCGGAACGCATTGGCAACGATTTCTTCAGGGAAATAACGAGGATGACCCCAGGAACAGACAACAGGATGGGCACCCCCCTACGATCGAGGATGCCTGCAGGCGTTCAAGTCGTTACTGGCCCCCGGGGTCTGAATTCGTCCCTTGGGATTCGGAGATCTGTTGGAACTCGGTATCAAGATACCGATGGAGCGCGGTGTTGACATGAGCAAAACGGTTACCGCCCAGATTTTTCAAGCGTTCAAGGTTTTCGGGAGTGAGTTGGACCATGTCGTCAAGAGCCTCACTGACCGGCGGTTGGCCGTTTGCTTTCTCTGCAATGGCCTTGTCGGCCTGGTATATGGTCATCCGATGCTTCTCCAAGGCCTTCAGAATGGCGTCGGTCCCGTCCTTCCGTATTCGGCGGGCACGTTCCACGGTTCTTGTGCTGCATCTCAGCAGGGCCGCGGTCCGGCGAGCCGACGGAGATCGGGACTGTTCAACACCGCCGCACGGCGGTTTTGATTTGGCATCTTCACTCCGCCGGTCGCCACCCCGTTGCATC
>JAZDHD010000020.1:0-25015 GCA_043806215.1 Pseudomonadota bacterium
CACCCCGCCGCGGGCGCATGCAAACGCTTCGCCCGGGTTGCCGGCGAAAGAAGGTTCATCGGTCCTGAAACCGGGCCCTTCCGTGGACGACGACAGCGTCTACGCAGACGCCCTCCGTGCCATGGCCGAAGAAGCGGTACCGCTTCCGTACAAGCGTTTGTCGGACCCGTTGGGACGAAAAACCATCAGGGCATCGGATCTCATTAAGGACATAACATCGGGTATGACGGATCCCATGTTGATGGACAAATATCAGCTGGCGCCCAAGCAGCTTCAATTCATGCTGAGAAAGCTCGTGCAGGCCGGCAAGATAACGGAAACGCAGCTCCTGGAACGCACCTCCGTGAGCAGTACTTCGATCACCAAGGCCTTTGTGGACGTGTACCAATCGTTGAGAGAACTCGATGAAGGGGATTGGGGTTAGGCAATCGGGGGACATGATCCGATTTTGCGAACAGCGCCATGCGACCTCGCAAAACTCGGAATCGTGTCCCCGGATTCCCCCCTTTAGTAAAGGGGGGGGGTTAGGGGGGATTTTTCTGATTCATAAATCCCCCTTGCCCCCTTTTTCAAAGGGGGAACAAGAGGAAATGTCCTTCAGGATAGGCGTCCTCCTGACCAAGGACAAAAAAGTCGGCGCCTATGCGGGGCCCCCCCCCCATCAGAGCATTTCCCGACAATCCGACTACTTGGACTTTTTTGCCGCCTCCCTGAGTGCCTTGGATGCACTGAATCGCGGGACCGTCATTGCGGGGATCTTGATCTTCTTGCGAGTTTGCGGATTGACACCGGTGCGTGCCTTCCTCTTGCTCACATAAAACGTGCCGAGATCCGCTACGCGAATCCTCCCTGTCTTCTTCTTGAGAGATTCCTGAATCGAACCAATGAACGCGTTCAGTGCCGAAGCCGCTGCTTTCTTAGTGATCCCGGCCTCCTCTGCCATCTTGTTGACGAGTTCGGCTTTTGTCATGGCAAGTACCCCCTTCAGTAGATACGGTCCCAAGGGCTTGAGACGGTAGAAATGCACTGGTGCAGGGTATAATTGCTCAGCCCGATTGTCAAGAAAACTCGGGACAAAATAATGGGCTAAGGCAAGACTCAGTGCAAGATTCCGGGTGTGTCGACGGGAAATCCCCGGGGTACGCGTGTTTCAGTGAACACTGCCGACGCGGCCTTTCCGACCGTCGGGAGAGCTAACTCCCCTTATCTCTTATCTTTCTTCATCTTACGTTTCTCCTCGTCACGTATTTCGCGACGCAGAAGCTTGCCGACCTTTGATTTGGGAAGCATGTCCCGAAATTCAATATATGAAGGCACTTTGTAAGACGCCAGCCGTTCAGAGCAGAAGTTGATGAGCTCGGCCGCGCCGACTCCTTTGGCGTCGTCCTTCAACACCACGATGGCCTTTATGCGCTCTCCCACCTTGGCGTCCGGCACTCCCACCACGCATGCCCCGACAACCACGGGGTGGTCCTGCAGAGCGGCCTCCACTTCGGATGCCGATACCCGGTATCCCTTATGTTTGAGCACGTCCGCGGAGCGCTCCACATAGTGAATCTGTCCGTTCTCTCCCCATTGCACGAAGTCGCCGGTCCGATAGTACGAATCACCATCGAGCTGTACGAATGAGGCGGCGGTTTCCTGCGGTTTGTTGAGATATTGCTTAATCGAGTGATCTGAAGTCACCAGCAGTTCACCTGATTCTCCAGGACCTACCGGGCGCAACGTTTCCGGATCGACGATCTTGATGCGCCGGGAAGGAAGGGGAACGCCGATCGACATGGGAGGCGGATCACCTGCGTCCAGGCGGGAATACGTGACATGACCCGCTTCCGTGGACCCGTAGACTTGGTAAATGGGCGCCCCTATTCTCTCCTTCCATCGCTGGAGCACTTCCCTGGGCAATACGTCTCCACCGCAATAACAGTACCGGAGGGTGCTCAGGTCGTACGTGTCCTGACGATCGTTTTCGAGGATCATTCTGTACAGTGCGGGCACTCCCAGCATCCACCGAACCCCGTAGCGCTCGATTGCTTTGAGTATGGCATCGACTTGCGGAACCGGCATCAACACGGTGGTATTTCCCAAATTTAGTCCCACAGCGAGGAGCAGACCCAGTGCCATAATGTGGAAGAGCGGATTGATGGCGATATACGTGTCTGAACCCACCTTCACGTGTCCCGCAAACACGATGTCGCTGATGTCGTTCACATATGACGTTTGGCCCCAATGATTCCCAAGCACGCCCTTGGGAAAGCCCGTGGTGCCGCCGGTATAGAGAATGTACGACAGGTCCTCGATGGGATCGATATCGACCTTGGGAGGATTGGCCGGATTCTTCAGCAAGGTGTTGAAACGTATGGTTTCCTCTCCTCCCAGCACCCTGCCGTGGGGGGCCTTGTCCAGAAGCTTTGCCATCGCACGCTTCGGGAGCGACACCATATCCAGCAGGTTTGTCACAATCACATGCTTCAGACGGGTCTTCGAAAATGTCTCTTTGACGTACCCGTAGTTCGTGTCGTGGCAGATGATGGTTTCCGCCCCCGAATCCAAGAGCATATATTCAAGCTCATGGGATGTGTAAATCGGCGAAACGAGGACGACCACGGCCCCTATTTTCTGCGCTGCGAGAAACGCGACAACCAGTTGGATCGAATTGCTGAGATAGAGAATGATTCGATCCCCCTTCTTTACACCCAAGTCGGCCAAGCCCGTGGCAAAGCGGTCCACTTTGTTCTTGAGGCTCCGGTAGGTGAACTTGTCTCCGAGGAAGACGATTGCAGTGTTACCGGGATACTTCTCGCACGCCTTTTCAAAGCGGGTAAATGATAATTCGGCCCCCATGCACCGCCTCCTTGCTATGATCCGAAATAGGCCGACTTGACGTCGGGGTTGTTCATGAGTTCGGTATTCGTCCCATCCACTACCGCCGCACCATTCTCGAGAATGTACCCGTAGTTGATAATGGGCATAATCGGCCGGGCATACTGTTCGGAAACAATGATCGAAGTCCCTCTCTGATCCCGAATCTCCTTTATGGATTTGGCGAGCATGTACTGAACCATGGGGCTCAATCCGAGAAGAGGTTCATCCAGGAGCATGAGTTTGGGCTGTGCCATGAGCGCCCTTCCGATGGCGAGCATCTGCTGCTCCCCGCCGCTTAGGAAGCCGCCGAGGCGTTTGATGATTCTCTTGAGGGGCGAGAAGATCGTCATTACGTAGGCAAGGGTCTCGGAGGTTTGACGGGCGTCCGCCAGGTAGCCTCCTATCATCAGATTCTCCATCACCGTGCTTTCCGGAAAAATCCTGCGTCGTTCCGGACACAGAATGATTCCCGCGCGGGCACGCTTTGACGGCTTCAGCCCGGTGATATCCACACCGTTGTAGATGATCTCGCCACGAATGGTGATACGTTCTCCTCCGGCCATCTCTTCCTTCGTTTGGATATCCGACATGATGCCCGAAAGCGTATACATGAGGGTGGACTTGCCCGCACTGTTTGCCCCGAAGACTCCCACGATCCGGTCCTTCCCGCAGGTGAGGCTCACATTGTTCAAAGCAAGCATATTCTCGTAGAAGACCATAAGCCCCCTGGCTTCAAACATAGCTGAAGACCTCCTCCTCGGATCCGAAATAGGCTTCCTTCACCTCTTTGCTATCCATGACCTCATCCGACGAGCCCTCGGCTATTTTGCAGCCGAAATTGAGGACCGCCACTCGATTGGCAATACGGAAAAGCTCCCGCAAGCGGTGCTCTACCATGACCAGGGTTATGCCCTCCATTTGAAGCTTCTCCATCAGCGGAACCATGCTGGCCATCTCACTCATGCTCAGACCCGACAGCACTTCGTCACAGATAATGACATCAGGTCTCAGAGCCAGGCACCGAGCCAATTCCAAACGTTTGAGGTAACCGGTTGGGAGCGCGGACGCGAGCTTGTACGGAACATAGGAGTCCCTTTCGAAACCGATCTCTTCCAAGATGTCTACGGCCACGGTATCTCGGCTGCCCATCTTTCCGCCGCCCCTCCAGCCGCCTGTCCGCCTGGCTCGAGGGGAAAACAGGGGCACGATGAGGTTCTTGAACGCAGGGAGGCTATAGTAGGGTCTCATCACCTGGAATGTCCTGGTCAATCCCATGTCCGCGATCTTGTGAGGCTTCATGTTGGTGATATCTTTGCCACGGAAGCGGATTTTGCCCCGGTCCACCTGTATGAATCCCGTGATGGAATTCACCAATGTGGTCTTTCCCGAACCGTTCGGTCCGATAATCCCCACAATGTCGCCCGGGTACACCTCCAGGTCCACTGCCGACAAGGCCAGCACACCGCCGAAGGTTTTACTCACTCCGTCTACGACCAGTAAAGGTTCTCGGTTCACAGCTTCTCCTATTGCACACGGCACATTCCGAACACCGGGGTGCGTGCATCTCTAGATTTTTGCCCATCGCTCAAACTGCTCGTACTTGCGCGTCCCGTACACCATGATCCCCTCGCTCTTGTAGACAATAAAGGCGGTAAGGATGATCGCGTAAACTGCGATCCTGAGGGTCCCGAAATCCCGGAGGAATTCAGAGATAGGCACCAGGATGATGCAACCGATCACGGAACCTATCAGGGTGCCTCCTCCTCCCACGACCGTTGCAGCGATGGGAATGATGGAGAAGTCGAGAGCGAATTGGGAAATCCCGGCCCACATGTAGATGTGCGCCAGGCAAGCGCCGCCGAGACACCCCAGCATGGACGCTATGAAGACGCCGAATGCCTTGTATGTCGTGATATTGATGCCCGAGGCCTTCACGGCCTGGTCGTTGTCTTTAACGCCTCTGAAGACCAACCCCACATCCTCGTTTACCAGTCTCCGCAGTATGAACACGGCTGCCAGCACACAGCAGATCAGCACGTATTGCTCGACCCAACCGCTGGAAAAACCGTCGATTCCCATGATGCCGTCCGTGCCCCCGAAGACATCCAGGGCCTCGATGATTCTCCCCGCGAGAAGCGGAAACATGAGACTCACTATGGCGAAATAGACGCCGCGTAACGGCAGGCACGGCAAGAGGAGTATCGTACAGATGACGCCGCCGAGTACGGTTGCAACCGGAACGGTCACCGCGGGGGGCAATCCGAAATGTGAATTCAGCAGGGCTGCAGTGTAGCCTCCCACGCCCATGAAGAGAGCTCCCCCCAATGACACCAAGCCCACATAGTTTGCCAGAAAATCGAAACTAATGGCCAATAATGCATAAATGCACACGATGGATATCACCCGTTGCCAATAGGGGAAAGGTATGAGAATAACAGGGGCCAGCAAAAGTCCCGCGATGAAGAGGAACCGCGGGGCTATCAGGTAGGACATTTCCGTCCAATGGGATATAGCGTAGATTCCGTCGGTGCGGACTTTGATCCCTCTATCCACTCTTTCTTTGCGTAGGTCCTTTGATTGCTCGGCCATGGCTATACCCTTTCCTCCAGTTCCTTTTGTCGGCCGAACAGACCGCTGGGCCTCGATATGAGTGTTGCGATGATTGCCACAAGGGCCACCACTACCTGATAGTGAGCCCCGAGATACACCTGGGTCAGGATTTGCGCGAATCCGATGATGAATGCCGCCAGGATCGCGCCGTTCCAGCTCCCGAGCCCGCCGACGATACAGACTGCGACGGCCATAATCAGAACATGGTATCCCGATTCCACTACGATGCTCCCCAGGGGGAACAGGACAAGAGCTGCAGCACCGGCGAGGACCGATCCAAGCGCCATGGCTACCACCGCCATATAGTCGGAGTCTATTCCCAATGTCATGGCCGCTCTCTCGTCCTGTGCCATGCCTTTGAGGGCCAGACCCAGTTTGGTCCGATTTACGAACAACCACAGAAGCCCAACCAGCACTACGCCGACTACAACGACGATGAGCCTCTGGTAGTCAACCGACACGCCGACCAGATCCACACTGCCGTCTACGAACGGTGGGAGGGTGATGGTCCCGCCTTTAAGCCCGCCCCATCGCAGACCCTCGAGAATGGCCAAGCCAATGGCATAGGACGCGATGATCTCCGATATGGCCATTCCCCTTATCCGTACCAGGACAAATTGATACATGGCCGCACCGACAAGGCCGGTAACGACCAGCGAGAGTACCATTGCCACCGGATAGTACAAGCCGACGCGGTACATCAGCAGCCAGGCTATGTACCCGGTGAGCACATACAGCGCCCCATGAGCGAAGTTTGGCAACCGGCTCACTCCGTAGACAAGAGTGAACCCCAGAGCCATGAGGGCTAGAGTCACGCTGTTAATGATCCCGTAGATGATGATATCCATGGAAGGAGCCTCTATCCTGCAATCATTCGTCCATCGTGAAACACACAATGAACCTTGAGGGTATTGAGAGCCCTCCGAGGAGGATCTTGCGCCCCCCTCGGAGGCCGGAAAACGCGGAACCGTTCAGAGATTCCTTGTCAACTACTTCTTCTCCATCCACGGCGGAAGCAGAATCTTTCCAACCGCAATCTTCGGAGGAAAGACCACGACTCTCTTGCCGGCTTGCCATTGAAATACGGTGCCGACAGCCCCTTCCTTGGGATCGAGACTCGGGATAATCTGATTGCTCTTGGCATCGAAGCGGATTCTGCCGTAAACCCCCATCAAGTCGGTTTTCTTCAATGCGTCGGTCACCTTTTCCGGATCCACCGAACCTGCACGTTCAATGGCATCCTTGAGGACGTACACCGCCATGTAGCTTGATGAGGTGCCATATCCCTCGGGTTCCAGGCCGTACTTTTTCTCATACGCCTTGACGAACTTCATGGTCCACGGCGTAGCCTCACTCGGAGCATTCCCCGCGTTCACGACATTGGCCAGGCAGTACTCCCCCTTACCTTCCGTTGCTTTCCAGAATCCGGGCTGTTCGGCCGCGGCAATGATCGTGCCGAACGGAAGAGCCGGAACCTTCATGTCATGCCACTGCCTCAACAGGATCGCCGTCTCGGGCATGTCCATCCATATGATCATGACCTGGGCATTCTCTTTTTTGGCTTTCAGCAGAGCCATGGAAAAATCGGTGGCTCCCGTGGGAAACACCACCGGATCTCCCAAGACTTCCCAGCCCATCTTGGGCATGACTTTCGCGAGGATTTCGCCTCCCTTGCGGGCATGTGCCACATCCTGGACCATTATGACCAGGCGGTTGAGTTTGAAATCTTTCTGAATCTGTTGGAGGCAAGGAATGAGTTCACCCTTCACCATCCACCCTGCTTCGCCGGAAATCCTGAAGAGGTACTTGAACTTATCGGGGTTCTTCTCCACCATGGCGTGGTAGGCCGGGCTCAACGCCCCTGTGGTCAATATGGAGACCACCTTGTGCTTCGCTATGAGCGGCATTGCCGCCAGAGCCGCCTCTGAACGAACCGGACCGCCAATGAGAAACGGGACCTTCTTCTCGATAATGAGTTTCTCCACGCCAAGGAGAGCCTCGCTCACCGGCACGCCCGGCTCGAGATCCCTGGTATCGATGACTTCCACCTGGAACGGGCGTTTATCGTTGCCGACTTTCACGCCTCCGGCCGCATTGATTTCCTCCACTGCCAGTTTGATGGCCCTTTCGGCGTCCCAGCCGTAAAGGAAAGCTGTAGAGAGTGGCGAACCAATGAGAATGGGATCCGCCGCAAGGGCCGGGAGCACCGGAACGAGCAGCAGAACCAGGAAGACCGAAATCATGGATACAAGCTTTGTCTTACACTGCATGACGTCACTCCTTTACCTTTATGTGTTGAAGAGCGTTTGTGGAAAAGGGAACCCAAAGGGTATAAGCCACAAGAAACACGACCTGTCCCGGGTGGCAAGGTCACCTTTGTGTCAGACAATCCAAATCACCCATATGCCTAGACCCCGTTGTGCGGGGAGCGGCCATCCTGGTTCGGTAGGCGGTCGGCGCAGGGCACCGGAACGAGTCCCCTGCGCAGTGGAGAGGGTTGAGCAACGGGCACGGCTTCATGTTCGAATCCGGGGGCTTGGTGCCGCATTCAGTCCTGAGCATTGTCGTCTGTTTCATGCAGCGACAATCCATGTTCTTTAATCATACGGCGGAGACACGCCGTCGTTACTCCCAAGATTTCCCCGGCTCGCTCCAAATTGCCTCGCGTGGACCGTAGGACATCCTGAATGTATTCCTTACGGATTTCTCTTAGAGGCTTGATGTCGACCATCTCACTCGTTGCCCTATCGAGGGTTGCCGTTTGAGAACCATCCTCAATTCCCAAGATCCTTCATCGGTGTTGATTGAGGCCGTCGGTAAGCCGATTCCTTCCCTTTTTGGGGGAGGTTCCTCAGACTGAACGACCTATTTGGGGGCATTCCCGCGAACGGCCATGACCTCCTTCAATTCGGACGCGGTACGGCAAATCTGCTCCGGTTGAATAGAGATTATGTTCTTGAGCACCGGGAATGCGTACTTGTCGGTGAAGCATGTTTCCCCCCAGATGACGTCTTCGACTGCCTGGTGATCTTGCTTCCGCATGATCTTCCAGCCTTCGGGAGTTTCCCACGCGAAGGGATGTGCTTCAACCGCGGCGATGATCTTATCGGCATCCGTAGAACCGGCACGCTCGACGGCGGCCTTGATGAAATACACGCCCGAGTATGTCTCGCCTGCCATGTAGTCGGGATACTCTCCGAACTTTTCCTTGTAGGCGTTGGCGAACCGGTGATTCATCTCGGTATTTGGAGTGGTGAAAAGATAGCGGCTGGACATGAACAGGCCCTCGGGCATATCCTTACCAACCGGAATCAAGACTTCCAGGGCCGCTCCGCATGAGAATGCGAACTTCACCTTGTCGAAGAGCTTTTCAGCCAGACCCTGCTTGATGAAGCGGACGGCATCATCACCCCAAAGAGGGCACCATACGGCATCGGGTTTCTTTTCCAGCACTTCCTTGATAAAGGGAGCGTAGTCCTCTGCCATGAGCTTGGGCCATGCTTCGCCCACAAACTCCACGTCGGGCCGAAGTTCCTTCAGTTTTTCCTTGAAACACCCCCATGACTCCTGACCGAAATTATAGTTGGGGGCCACCACCATCCACCGCTTGTACGGTTTGGAAGCCATTAGGTAGGCGCCTGCCCGGGCATGCATCATCGCGTTGCTCAGAGTACTGAAAAGGTACGGATTGAATTTTTCACCGGTCAGAGATCCCGCAGCCGCCTGGGTCACCACGAGGATCTTCTTGTGCTTGCGGGCCGATTCGCTCAGAGCAACGGCCAAACCGCTCGAGGTCGGCCCCATCAGGAAATCGACCTTGTCCTTGTTCAGGAACTTATCCGTCAGTTCAGCCACAACCTCGGGCTTGAGCTTTGTGTCCCCGAAAACGGCCTCGAGCTTCCTGCCGAGGATGCCTCCCGAAGCATTGATCTCCTCGACGGCCAATTTTATGGCATTTTGGCCGTTTATCCCATATCCTCCAAGTTTACCGGAACTGATGAACATAGCACCGATCTTGATCGGGTCGTCCGCGGAGGCAGCCTGATTTGCACCAAAGGCAACAGCCGCGATCAGAACGAGCAACAAACACTTGGTCTTCATTCTGGTCCCTCTTTCAATGACTTTTGGTTTACTTGGAAACTGCCGGAATACCCATGCCGCATTTCCTGTGCAGCATGCGGTTCTCCGGGTACTTAAGCAAACGGCATGCCATAGGCGGTCTTGGAAAGATGAAAGATCTAAGCGCCTATTTTGGCGACCGAAATCCGCCGTGCCGGCTTCTTCGGTACAATTCGTTTTGTTGGAACCTCTGGAAAGTCCGTTGCCGGGGGTGGAAAATCCGTTCCCCAATTGTGCGGAAGTAGTCGGAAGGAACGGTCGAGGTTATAATTCCGGGCGATATCTCACGCGTCAGACATCATAATACCCATAGTCCTTTAGACGTTTTCTCAATGTAGGCCGCGATAAGCCCAAAGCCCTGGCGGCGGCCGAGAGGTTCCCACCCGTCAGATCGACGGATTGGAGGATATGCTCCCTTTCCACCTCGTCCAGGGTCCTCAGTCCCCTGGTTGGGGGTAACCCTTCGCACACCTCGGTCAGTGAACCTTTCACGGCATCGGCCAGAAGCACGGATCCCCTTGATTCCATCACCGCCTTGGTCAGAACGTTCTTGAGTTCGCGAACGTTTCCGGGCCATGCGTACGACATGAGGAGATCCAGGGCCTCATTCTCGACCCGCGTCACCTTGGCGTGCAGCTCACGGTTAATCTCCGCCAGGAAGACCTGCACCATGTCGGGAACATCTTCGATCCGCTCACGGAGAGGAGGCACCTGCAGGCTGATAACCTTGAGCCTGAAAAGCAAGTCTTCCCGGAAACGCCCTTGCTGGGCCAGTGCCGTCAAATTGTGATTGGTGGCTGCAATGATCCGGGCCTGTGAACGATAGGTCTTGGTTCCGCCCACACGAGTGAATTCCCGGTACTCGAGAAAGCGTAGGAGCTTTGCCTGAAGGGAGGAAGGCAAGTCTCCAACCTCGTCGAAGAATATGGTGCCCTGCCCTGCCAATTCCAACCGCCCCTTCTTGGATTCAACCGCGCCGGTGAACGCTCCCCGCTCATGGCCGAAGAGCTCCGACTCGAGAAGATTGTCGACGAGGGTGGTGCAGTCCACGGTCACATAGGGCTGGTCCTTGAGTCCGGACGACTCGTGAATAACCCGGGCGATCAAATCCTTTCCCGTTCCGGTCTCGCCTTCTATGAGTACCGTTGCCCTGTTTCGGGAGAGAAGACCGATGGTCTTGAATATGGACCGCATTGACGGGGTCTTGCCGACGATGCAATGCCGCGGATCCGGTCCGGGATCCTCACACACCAGCGGAGCGTTGGATTCGGAAGCGGCTGCAATATGGCGGGCCATGGCCACGGCATGGTCAAGCTCGTCCACATCCAATGGTTTGTGAATATAATCATATGCTCCGCGACGCATGGCTTCGATGGTCGATTCCATGTCGTGATGGGCGGTGATCATAATGACTTTCACATCGGTATCTTTGGATGTGATTTCCCGGAGAATGTCCAGACCGGAAGAGTCCGGCAGCCGAATGTCCAAAATGATGACCCTGGGTCCGTACGTGCGCCACAATTCCAATCCTTCGTTTCCGGTGGCCGCTGTCGCTACTGAAAGACCTTTCTCCGTGAGAAACATCTCCAGCGACTCCCGGATCGAAGGCTCATCGTCTATGACAAGAACTTTTCTTGTTGCTTGCATGGCAATCTCAACACAAACGTAGCCCCACGGCCCTTTCGGCTGCGCACGACCACTTCACCCGAATGCGCCTCCACGATACGTTTGACGTTGCTCAACCCCAACCCCGTGCCTTGAGACTTGCTCGTGTAGAACGGAGTAAACAGATGGGGCCTCTGTTCGGGAGCAATACCCGGACCGTTGTCCCGGATTCCCAATTCCAAAGGGTGATTGCGGCTCACGCGTGAAGCCTTGGTCCATACGGTAACCCGGCTGCCGTTCGGCGCGGCCTCGATCGCGTTCAACAAAAGGTTGATTACCGCCTGTTCCAGCTTCCCCGCATCCAAATGAGCCAACGGGAGCTTCTTGGGATGGTGTTGCACCATCGTCACGTCCTTTGCCGCGGCCTCGGGCTCCATCAGATCCACGCAACCCTTGACAAGACCGGCGAGGTCCACCACCGTAGTGACAATGTTCAAAGGCCGTGCCGTGTCGAGCAACTGCCGGAGGATTCCTTCCAGCCGGGAGACCTCGTGGACCGTTATCTCCAGTCGCCGCAAGTCGAAACCATCCAGATCGAGTTTCCTGGAGAGTATCTGCAGATTCATCTTAACGGCGGACAACGGATTCCGAATCTCATGGGACAAGGAAGCAGTGAGGTGGCCTACGTAGGCCATGCGTTCATTCTCTCTGACTTTGGCTTCCATAGCCACCCTGTCACTGATGTCCCGGCAGATGCCTATCATCATGGGGCCTTGGCCCAAATCCACCACTCTGGCTCTAATCTCGGTTGCGGACTTTTCAGGTAAGCAGCCCAGACGATTGTATTCGAGCTGCCCCTCAATCGGCTTGCCGTGTAACAACCCCTTGTACGATTCCAGCACCCGATCGCGGCAGTCGGGCGAAACGAAGTCCAGGAAAGGCCTGCCGAGAATCTGGTCGAGATCGGCTCCGTGCATCCGGCAAAACGATCTGTTGGCAAACACGATCCGCTCGTCTTGAATGACGAAATAGCCGTCATGAATCTCTTCCACCAACGTCTTGTACCGGCGCTCGCTCGCCGCCAATTCCGCGGTTCTTATTCCGATTTCCTTTTCCAGATTTTGGGCGTGCCTGCGTATGGCCATCTGATGCATATCCTGGAAGTGATCGGAGAAGCGGTGGATGGTGAAGGAGAGACAGGCGTTCACGGAGTCGATGGAATCGGCCAGCAAATCCAGGAGCCCTTGGTTCTTGAGCCTTCGAACGACAATGAACCGGAACAGCTCGAACGCCTTTTGAACGTCCGAAAGCGGGAACCCCGCTTCGAGTCTCTTCTTTGTTATGAAATCAATGAACCGCTCCATGCGGTGGAGGCGACCCAAGGCAAGCGCTTCCAAATCAGCCTCGAAGGCTTCGGTGACCGTTTCGTACAGCTCCTGCAGGGGCCGCCGGCCGTAGAATCCGGAAACTCTTTGAACGCGGTCCACCCATTCCTCAATGATCTCATGGCGGTATTGTTGCAACCACCTCAGCATCCGATGCGGAGTCCGAGGAAGAGGTACTCCGATGAGAAGCCCGGCTTCGAGATCAGGATCGGGTGTGTGTACCCGCGCTTGTTCCGCCTGCATGGACGACGACCTCATACGTGCAGGTTCCTTGGCCGTGCGGAATCCTGACCCACGGTCTCGAAGGCAGGATTGCCACGGTTTGAATTGGTCGGAGGTTTGGAACTGTAACTGAGACGATGTCTTGGCGTACGTCTCGAGACTCGATCAACGTGTCGGGATGATTGAGTTTCGTGAGTTTTTGAAGTAACGCTTCACCTGCACGACGGGAACAGTGCCGTATCGAGCAGGCGGACTAAAACGCCGTATATGTAGAATCGGACGGAAACCCCGACGCCCCCCCGAAATCCGGTTCCCCTCTTATGACGAAGACTTCGGGACGGCGAGTTCCGCTCATGCGCATCCGTCCTTTCGGACGGCTCTTGAAGCATGCCGGTCGGCTTCTCCGTGAACGCTTCCATGAAGTATAGAAAAACAATCACAACGCTGTCAAACATAATATGGTGAGCGTGGGCTTTCAGAGACCGCGGTTTTCATGACAACGCCGAGAATCAAGGGCCGTGCGGAGCGGGCCGGGTTGCGTTTTTCGGGTCTTGCGGCCCGGCCTCCATTGTATCCAGATCTTCTTCTTGATGCCTACCAGGGCGACATTTCACAGAGATTCCCGTTGAAGTGCTCTTTGATTGCACCGAGGAACGCTTCCGCCGTCGGCGACAGCCGAATTTCCTTACTGACCAAAACGTCGATGGCCCCGAGCCTTATCTCGCCTTCCTGAAGGTGGATAACCCTCAGATCCCCACGGATAAGCTCCTCACGGACATTCGGTTCGAACATGAGGGCCACCCCTTTCTTCTGTCGGGCCAATTCCTTGGCAAGTTCGATGTTGTTCACTTCCGCGCCGATGCGGGGGGACAGGCCTCTTTTCTCGAAATGACGAAGAGCGATGGCCCGGCCTGCGGAACCCTCGTCCTCTACGATCAAAGGATGAGAAATCAGATCGGTCCACGTTACGGGGGTATCCAGAGGCAACGGGTATTCGGGGCTTGCAACAAAAACCAATTGTTCGTTACGGGGGATGCGGTAAAGACGAAGCCTGTCGCTGTATGGAGAACAGACCCCTATGAGGCAGATGTCATGCTTGAGGTCGAGCAATTCGTCGACCAACACCGAAGAGGGGCCCTCCCGGATGGAAACCCGGACGGAAGGGTGTAGTTCTTTGAATTTGTCTATGAGGTTGGCCAGATACATGAGCAACGGGCACGCGATCCCGAGGGCAAGATTATTGTACCGGTAGCTCTTGAGGAAATTCTCCGTCATCACCGCCTGATTGAGCAGATCTTCAGCGTAGAGCAAAAGCCTCTCGCCGGCCTTGGTCAACTGAACGCGCTTCTTCTTCACGTTTACCAGCTTCACTCCGAACTGCACTTCCAGCCCGTGTACATGCTGAGTTACTGCCGGCTGCGTGATTGAAAGCTGCTTGGCGGCCCGGCTGAAGCTCTGTTCCTTAGCCAAGAAATAAAAAGAAATGACGTGATGAAGATTAAGCTGGAACCGTCCCATAACACGTATTTTATCACCTGCATAGGTCGACGTCAAGACAAAAGTGCCGTCTCGTCCTTATGAAATCATTAGGCCTTCACTATTGAACTTGGCGCGCCTGCTCGCTAAAGATATGTTCTCGACACACGGACAACACGGGAATTTCAGGGCGCCCCGCCGGGAAATGTCTTCGAGACAAGGAGGCGAGAATGAAACGAAGGATCACCGAGAACCTCGACATCGATTTGGAACGGGAAGTATGGATGTGCCGTCACTGCGATAAGGATCTGATTTCGGCGAGGGAGAACTTCAAGAAAGGGTGTCTCGTCCATGCACGTGACCCGAGAGAGATATACAGGCCGCTGGTGGAGGGTGAATACAGTTTTTCGCCAAATCCCCTGTGGGTACGTATCGTCGAATTCTACTGCCCCGGTTGCGGGACAATGATCGAGAACGAAATATTGCCGATGGGCCATCCGGTGACCGACGAGATCGAATTGGACGTGGATGCACTGAAACAAAAGTACATGAAGAAGGAGAGTGCATGACATGGCTGCGCACATCGATATTGATACCGGCGGAACCTTCACGGACGTGGTCGTCGCCATGGATGGGCGCCTCGTATACGCCAAGTCGCCAACCACGCCGCATAGACTTGCCGAAGGATGCATGAACGGACTCGAAACGGCAGCCCGGGATCTTGGCATGTCGGTGGAAGAACTCCTGCGGAACACCGAAGGTTTCATATTTTCGACAACTTTTGCAACAAACGCGTTGATCCAGAGAGTCGGCCCCAGGCTGGGCCTTATCACCACGGAAGGTTTCGAGGATCTCGTGGTGATAGGTAAGGGATCCACTTGGGCGGACAAGATGACGGTCAAGGAGATGCGCAATATCGCCCGGGTCGAAAAACCGAAACAACTCATTGGGCGGGCCATGACGGTGGGTGTCAAGGAGCGAATCGACTCCCGGGGAGAAGTCGTCAGGCCGATTGACGAACATGACGTCCGGAAAAAGGTTGGAATACTTCTCGACAAGGGTGCGGAAGGGTTTGTGGTGAGCCTTCTCTATTCCTACCTGAATCCCGAGCACGAACAGAGAATCAAGAAGCTGATTCAGGAGGAGTTCCAAGGATACTGCCTGGGCTCGGCCTTTCCCATAGTGCTTTCTTCCGAAGTTTGCCCGAAACGCGGGGAATATACGCGCACCACCACCACCGTGCTGAACGCGTATCTCCAAAAGCCCATCCAATGGGGAATGATGGATTTGGCCGGGAACGTGCGGCGGAACGGGTACAAGAAAAGTCTCCTTGCCATTCATTGCACCGGCGGGATGGCTCCCGTATACCGTTCAACGCCTCTCCAAACCTACAGTGCCGGTCCCATTGCCGGTCTTATGGCAGGTTCCCACTTGGGGAAACTGCTTGGCTTCGATCACGTGGTTGTGGGCGACATGGGGGGCACGAGTTTCGACCTCTCCCTCGTAATCCAGGGGAATCCCCGCTTCTACGAAAACAAGCCCGTTATCGAAGACTGGTGGGTGGACATGACCATGCTGTGGCTCCGTTCCATCGGGGCCGGCGGCGGATCGATCGCCTGGATCAACGAAACGCTAAACAACAGGTTGGAAGTGGGCCCGCGAAGCGCCGGCGCCTCCCCCGGTCCGGTTGCATACGATAAGGGCGGCGTGGAGCCTACCGTAACGGATGCGGATATCGTCCTCGGTTACATCAACCCCGACTACTTCTTCGGCGGCAAGATGAAGCTGAACAAGGATCTCGCATGGAATGCGCTGAAAACCCGGATAGCCGACCCCTTGGGTATTGATCCCGTCGAGGCGGCCCGCCGCATAAAGATGGTCGCGGATGCCAACATGGGGGACACCATCGTCAAGGAGACGTACTTGCGGGGCTTCGACCCGAGAGAGTTTGTCCTCTTCGCCGCCGGAGCCGCAGGTCCCACCCACTGTTGTGGTTTCGGGTTCTACGGCAAGCTCGACAGAATCGCGATCTTTCCGTTTTCTCCAGTCTTCTGTGCCTTGGGATCCGGCGGAATGGACATCATCCACATATACGAACGCTCCCGGAGCCTGACACTTCTCAAACCCGCTGCCGGCGGATACTTCGAAGATTACGACGAGTACAATTCGGTGGTACGGGATCTCCGGAAGAAGGCTCTGACCGATGTAAGGCTGGAAGGTTTCGACTCGGACGAGGTAATGTTCAGGCTCGAACTGGAGATGAAGTTCGGGGGCCAGGTCCACACCCTGAGAATTGTCTCTCCCCGGTTACAACTATCGGAAGAAGCCGACGTAAGAGCAATCTGCGACCAATTCATACGGAATTTCAGCGAAGTGTACGACAAGATGGCACTCTATCCCGAGGGAGGCATCGAGACCCAGCATTTCATCCTCCACACCATACTGCCCCGCCGAAAGATCGACCTTCCAACCTATCCCTTTGCAGGGGAAACGGTTTCCAAGCAAGCGATCAAGGGCAAGAGAGACTCGTATTGGGAAGAGTACAACGGTTTCAGACCTACGACGGTCATAGACCAAACAGGACTCGCACACGGGAACATCCTCGAGGGACCGGCCATTATCGAATCGAAGAACACGACGCTGGTCCTGCCTCCCGGCGCACGTATGAAGATCGACAAGTATCTGAACACGATCATTGAAAACATGGCGGCTCGGTGACGACTGATCCGGACCGAAGACGGGGCAGAGCCCCGCGGATAGGCATTCCCAGGCTGTAGGGGCGGCCCCCTGTGGCCGCCCGGGTAGGCACGGGGGCCTACCCCTACGGGAACGAGAAGGAAAGGCTGAGATTGCCACGCCCTCCCAAAGCCTCGGGCTCGCAATGACAAGCGTGAAGGAGTCCGCAGTATTCAAGGGGCGTCACTATAGAAAGAACACTCCGGATGGAACCAACGGCATCAGATTCATTGGCCGGCCGAAAGGCTGCCGCAAGGAGGCCCTAAATGCGTCCAGGATTCGACAGGCTGCTGGCCTGGATGAAAGTTGAACCGGCAACCGAGGAAGAGATGGAAGGGATGAGACTCCTTAAGCCGGGAGACATCGAGATTTACACCGAAAAGCTTAACCAGTTTCTCTCGGAAGGGTACATCGTGTTCGAGAGGACCGGCATCAGTATGATGATACGCTCCGGCGACTGCGTACTTGGTCTATATACGGCGGGCGGCGATCTGGTGAATTGCAGCACGGGCTTGCTGATGCATGCCATATGGCCCCAGTTGCCTCTGAAATGGTTGATCGAAAACTATCTGATGAATCCGAATTCAAACGTGAAGGTCAAGCCCGGGGACATCTTCTACTGTAACGAGCCGCTCTATGGAGGGGTTCATTCTCCCGACCAGACCGCCATAATGCCTATCTTCAACGACGGGGAGATCCTGGCCTGGGCATTGGCGGCCGCGCACACGCCGGAAACGGGAGCGGTGACTCCCGGTGGGATGCCGCTCAAGGCGCTCAACCGGTTCTATGAGGGGATGAGGCTTCCGCCGATAAGAATTGGAGAAAACTACGAGCTTCGCGACGACATGATGGAGATGATCTCCGATTACATGATGAGGGCGTCGCGGGAGGCCATGAACGACATCAGGGCACGAGCCACGGCCTGCCGCAGACTGGAAATGAGGATGAGCGGGTTTGCGCGGGAGAAGGGCAACACGTTCATCAAAGGAATCATGCGCCAAATGATAGCGGTAGGCGAAGAAGCCGCACAAAAGCGCGTTGCAGCCATCAACGACGGGGTCTACAGAGCCGTCACGTTCATCGATCACGTCGGTACCGAGGAAGCCCTTCTTCGCTGCTGCATTACCGCGAGAAAAAAGGGAGACATCATAGAATTCGATTTCACCGGGTCGTCCCCCGAGCATGATGCAGGTTCGTACCTGGCTTTTCCCCACATCGCCGTAGCGCACACGGCCATTTACGTGTTGCAATACATCTTCTTCGACCTTCCTATCGGCACTGCCGCCTATTCTCAATTCAGGTGGTACTTTCCGCAGGGTTGCATCTTCAACGCGGACGAGATGGCGCCTACGTCCAGAGCCCCTTCTCTCTGTGCCATCGTGTTCAACGGATTCTATGAGATCTTCGCGAAGATGCTGTTCGACACCGAGTTGAGGCCCCAAATTGCGGCCGCAACCGGCGTCGGGTCTTCCATGAACATTGCGGGGGTAACACAGAAGGGCGTTCGTCTCTCCGACATGCTCAATTACCCGTTCAACACGGAAGGGCAAGGCGCGCGGTACGAATTGGACGGCTGTGACAGTAACTCGTTTCTGTTCACCCCTGTTTCGAGGGGATACGATGCGGAAGAGACGGAAGAGGAAATGCCTCTTCTGCACCTCTATCAAAAACACAGGACCGACAGCTGCGGTTTCGGGAAGTACCGCGGCGGATCAGGCGTGGAATCCGCCTATGTAATTCACCATGTCCCTGAAGTGGCAATGTTCAGCGGAGGAAGAGAGACGCATATCCGGACGACCGGCGGACTTTTCGGCGGTTACCCGGGAAGTGCCAAGCCGGGAATCGAGATCCACGACACGGATATCCGGGAAAAACTGGCAAATGGAGACAAAGATGTGCCGGCCTCCACCGCGGAGCTTATCACTCGGCGAACGATAGCCGGCGAGTACAAGATCACCCACAACACCCGCGAGTACCATCTAGTGAAAAGCGGCGACGTGATCGTTCACATAAACTCCGGAGGCGCGGGCTACGGCGACGTGCTGTTGCGCGACCCCGAAAAGGTCGTGGAAGATGTCCGGGATGAGATAATATCGCACTGGACGGCTCAAAATGTCTATAAGGTTGCATATGATCCCGAGACCCTCATAGTCGACATCGAGGCTACCGAGGAGGAACGGCGGAAGGAGCGCGAAAAGAGAATAATGCGCGCAAGACCCTACGAGGAATTCGAACGGGAATGGCTCACGAAGCGGGCGCCCGAGAAAGCACTGAAGCATTGGGGGTCATGGCCGGAAGGGAAACCGATGAAACGGATCGTGAGGATCTGAGAGGAATGCCATGAGATTACATGCAGCAGTAAGAATAGTGGACTCGCAAACGCAGGCGGTTTTCGAGGACGGGGAAGGACGGTCTGCACGGGTGGAGTTTGCCGATGAGGACGCAAATGCATTTGATTCCTTCGTCAACGTTATCAAACGAGGAGCCTCGATCCTGAACATGCGCCCGGAGGAAGTCTTCAAGAATCTTACCGAGGTTCGGGTTTCCATACCGGCCGTGGCGGATGGGATCGTAAAGACTATGACCGGGACGAGAATCGGGCTGATAACCACCGAGAAGGACAAGGCGGTCTTCCTCTCCGAAATGACCGCTCTGAGTGCCGCGTTCGACACCTTTGTTCCAAAGGAAATGGTGGTCTCGGTGAATGAGGAGATAGACGGACAGGGTCGCCTAATGGTTGCCCCGGACCGCGACGAGATCAGGGACAAGGTGAGGTACCTCCTGGAATACGGGGCCGGCGCGCTGGTCGTGGGATTCAGAAACAGCGGCCTCAACCCCGTCAATGAGAAGACGGTCAAAGAGTACATCGAGTCGGACTATCCGAGACATTATCTCGGTGCCGTTCCCGTATTTATCTCCAGTGACTTTGCCGGCAGTGGGGACGACCCGGGGAGAGTGACCGCGTGCCTGCACAACGTCTACTGCTGGGCCGGGGTGAACGACACTCTGAGCAGGATGGAAACCTACCTCAGGGAACGGAAATTCGTAGGGGCCTTTCTCATTACTCACGGTAATGGAAGCCTCGTCACAAGGGCCGGAGTGACTCCCCTCAAGACATCCGACAAGACCGCATCACATGACAGATCGTAGACTAACAAACAATCGGGCCGGTATCCGGGCCGCGGAGGAATCTCATGGCAGGCATCGTTTCATATGGAGTATACATTCCCCTTTGGCGACTGAATCGGGCATCCATGGGAGCAGGCCGCAACGGGGAAAAAGTTGTTGCGGGTTGCGATGAGGACAGCGTCACCATGGCCGTAGCCGCCGGCGTGGAATGCCTCAAGGGTTTTGACAGGCAGTCCGTGGACGGCCTATTCTTCGCTTCCACAACTTCACCGTACCGGGAGAAACTTGCGGCAGGAATTGTGGCCACCGCCCTGGACCTACGACGGGAGATGCTTGTCGCGGACTATACCAATTCCGTGAGAGCCGCTACCATAGCTCTCAGGGCCGCGATTGACGCCGTAAAGGCCGGGACCGCGGACCGTGTGCTGGTGGTTGCCGCGGATTGTCGTCTCGGCGCCCCCGGTTCGGAGTGGGAAGTGAAGTGTGCCGACGGCGCCGCAGCGATCCTGGTGGGAAAAACCGAGGTCATTTCCGAGGCCGGGTATTCCTTCACCGTCTGCGACGAGATGCTCGACGTGTGGCGGTCCCAAGAGGACCGGTTCATTCGGTCGTGGGAGGGACGGTTCGTTACAGGCCAGGGTTACTTCCGGGTAACACGGGACGCAATGGAAGGTTTGATGGCCAAGTACGGCCTTGAACCCGGAGAATTCTCCAAGTGCGTGATTGCCGTGCCTGATAAGAAGAAGCAGGCTGAACTTGCCCGTGCACTGGGATTCGATCCCGTGAGCCAATTGCAGGATCCGCTCCTCGATTCGGTCGGGGACTGCGGAACTGCGTATCCCCTTATGCTCCTGGCATCCACTCTGGAAACGGCCGCGGCGGGCGACCGCATCCTCTTGGCCGCTTACGGAAACGGTAGCGATGTCAACACGTTCGAGGTTACCGACCGGGTGGAGGATCTGAAGGACAGGCGCTCCATCGACGAGTACCTCCGGTCAAAGAAGATGATTTCCCGTTACACGGTGTTCCTGGACTGGAAGGGCCTCTTGCCGCACTTAAAGGCGCCCTATCCCCTTGGCGAGATAGCCGCCCCCGCCTTGTGGAGGGAGCGGGAGCAGAACATGAGGCTCTACGGAGGGAAATGCAGGGCTTGCGGAGCCGTTCAACATCCGCCGCAGAGGATCTGCGTCAAGTGTCGTGCCAAGGACGACTTCGAGCATGTCAGGCTTTCCGACAAGACGGGCAAACTGTTCACCTATTCGGTTGATCACATGGAAGGAACAGGCGGACTCCCGGAAGTGGTTTGCGTAGTGAATTTCGAGGGAGGGGGCAGGATCGACTGCACGATGACCGACTGGAAGTCCCTTGACGAGGTCAAGATCGGCATGACTTTGGAAATGACCTTCAGGAAACTCTATGTGAGGGAAGGAATCCATCAGTATCTCTGGAAAACCGCCCCCCCGAGGGCGATGGCCTGAATAAGGAGAAGCGCATGGAAAGCATAAAGGACAAAGTCGCCGTCATCGGGATGGGATGCACGCAGTTCGGCGAACTGTGGGACAAGGGCCCTCACGACCTCATTGTGGACGCCTGCTCCGAGGCAATTGAGGATGCGGGGATCGCAGCGACGGACATAGGGCATGCATGGTTTGCCAGTCTCGTGTCCGGAGCGTCGGGTGCTCGCCTTTCAAGTGCGTTCAAGCTTCCCTACATTCCCATAACGCGGGTGGAGAACTTCTGTTCCGGAGGCAGCCACGCATTCGGGAACGCGTGCTACGCGGTTGCCGCGGGCGTGTGCGATATCGCGCTTGCCTGCGGGGTGGAGAAACTGAAGGACCGGCCCGGGGGGTTTGCCTATCCGAACCCCGAGCCGTTCGACTCGAGCAAAATCATATCGGAGCTCTTGCCTGCAAACATGTTCGCTCACATTGCCGTCAGATATTTTCACGAGAATGGTTGGAGCGATGAAGAAGGCAAGAGGATCCTGGCCAAGATCGCGGTGAAGAACCACCATAACGGAACGCTCAATCCCAAAGCCCATCTTCATCGTGAAATCACCGTCGACGACGTGCTGAAGGCTCCCATGGTAGTTCACCCCTTCGGTCTGTATGACTGCTGCGGCGTCAGCGACGGTGCGGCTGCGGCAATCATCTGCCGGGCGGACATGGCAAAGAGCTTTCGTGATGACTACATCCTGGTCAAGGCCGTATCGTTCGCTTCCGGCTCCGGAGAGTCACGCTTTTGCGACGACTACGACTATGTGGATATCCCCGAGACGACAATTGCCGCGCAAAGGGCCTATGAGCAGGCGGGGATAGACAACCCCCGCAGGCAAATATCCGTGGCCGAAGTGCATGATTGCTTCACCATCCATGAGATCGTCCTCTACGAGCAACTCGGTTTCAGCCCTCGGATGAGAGGAGCGGAAGACGTAGAGGCGGAGACCTTTGCGTTGACCGGCGCTCTGCCGGTCAACACCAGCGGCGGCTTGAAATGTTTCGGCCATCCCCTTTCCGCTACCGGCTTGCGCATGATCTACGAAGTGTACAAGCAGCTTCAAGGCAAGGCAGGCCCGCGACAGATCGAGAATCCTTCATTGGGGCTCACGCAAAATGTCGGTGGAATGGTCGGGTTCTTCAATGCGGCCGTTTTGATCTTCGGGAACCGAAATTAGCGCGTCGAAAATATGAGGTGATATGTGATGGAAGCGTCAGTACCAAGAGTCCTTGGCGATCTCATTGAGGAGAGGGTGAAGAGCAACGGGGACAAGATATTCCTTCGTTTCAAAGACCGGGAAATGAGCTACAAGGAAATGCACCGCTTGTCCAACCGGTGTGCCAACGCGTTTCGAGACCTGGGAATTCACAAGGGCGACAAAGTCGCCATCATGCTCCCAAACTGTCCCGAGTTCATCTATCTATGGTTCGGCCTGGCAAAGTGCGGCGCCGTGGAGGTTCCCGTCAACACGTCGTACAAAGGGGAATTCCTGCGCCATATCGTGGACCAGTCGGATTCGAGGATCCTTGTCATAGCTCACGAATACCTGGACCGCGTGAAGCTGATACAGGACGACTTGAAGAAGGTGGAGCGGGTAATAGTCCTTGGAGGACCACGGAATCCGGAGGCCGACGGATTGGCAATCCCCGTAATGGCGCTCGATGAGCTCTTCGAAGCCGACGACGCACCCGTGGATGTGAAAGTCGGGCCGTCGGACCCGATCAGCATAATCTACACTTCCGGGACAACAGGCCTCTCGAAAGGCGCGCTGGGCTGCCACAATTTCTGGATCGTCTGTGCGGAAAAGATGCTTGAGTATCGGGAAGGCGGAAAGGACGACATATTTCTCACCTTCCTTCCGCTCTATCATTTCAATGCTCAGGTCCTCACCACGCTCACCGCACTGGTCGCGGGAGCGCAGATGGTCCTCCTGGACCGGTTCAGCGCATCCCGCTTCTGGGACGAAATCCGCCAATACGGAGCCACGCAGTTCAACTACCTGGGAGCGGTCATGCCGATTCTCGCCAAGCAGCCGAACCGGAACGACGACTTGGACAATCCCGCCCGAGTCGGGTTGGGGGCGGGGTGTCCTCCCACGGTCATGGAAGAAGTGGAAAAGAGATTCGGCATAAAATGTTTGGAAGGGTACGGAATGACGGAGATAGGCATTCCCATCCACGTCAAGGTGAACGACAGGAAGTTCGGCTCCTGCGGCAAGCCCATGGATATCTACGAGGTGGCGCTGTTTGACGATCGGGACGAAGAAGTGCCGGCCGGTGAGATAGGTGAGATCGTGTTCAGGCCTCGGGTGCCCTTTGTGATGATGTCCGAGTACTACAATATGCCGGAGAAGACGTTGGAAGCTTGTGGAAACCTTTGGTTTCATACCGGCGATTTAGCCCGGAGAGATGAAGAAGGTTATTTCTACTTTGTGGATAGGAAGAAGGATGCACTGCGGAGGCGAGGCGAAAACATTTCTTCATTCGAGGTGGAGAGGGCCGTCAATACGCATCCGAAGGTTCTCGAATCCGCGGCCGTGGCCGTGCCTTCAGAACTCGCGGAAGACGAGGTGAAAATCTGCGTGGTTCTGAAGCCCGGCGAAACCGTCTCTCCCGAGGAACTAATCCGCTATGCCGACGACAGGATGCCGTACTTCGCCGTGCCGCGCTATGTGGAATTTATGGAGAGTTTGCCGAAAACCCCTACCGAGCGGGTGCAGAAATACGTGCTGAAGCAGGCGGGAATTACGGCGAAAACCTGGGACAGGGAGAAAGCCGGGGTAAGTGTTTCAAGATGAATAATCAGCGGGCAAAGGAACAAGTCGATTTGGTCTTTGTGTGTGTCTCCAACATGGGCCGGAGCGTCTTCGCCGAGTTTTTCCTTCCAAAGATCATAAGGGAAGCGGCAGGCGATCTTCTCGGCCGCTTCAACACAACATCCGCCGGTTTCATTCCTCAGGCAATCAAGGACCACCTTGCGGAACTGAATATCGACATTCCCGACCCCTTCTACGGCCGTCCCATCCCCGAAACGACACGATCCTTCCTGGCCGGGAAAGGCATAATCGTCCCCCCGGACTGGAGGTCGAAAGAACTGACCCCCGCGATGGTGGAAGGGGCCGATCTCATTATCACGGCCATACCGCAGCAAAAGGAGGATCTCTGCAGCCTGTACCCGGAAACGACGGGCAAGATTCTTACCATCAGAGAGATATCCCGGTGGGAGGGGGGCCTGAAGTTCGAGAGTTTCACGAGACTTCCGAAAGACAACACGTACTGGGAGTACGTCGAGGAGGATGAGGATTACGTGACGACGATACTGTCCGAAATGGAAAAGTGCTTGACCCTGGCATTCCCGCACATTCTCGAACG
>JAZDHD010000021.1:0-5671 GCA_043806215.1 Pseudomonadota bacterium
GCTTTCGCATATGCCGGTCTATGTCTCCTTGCCCTATTGCTTCTCACCGCAAGAGCCCTTTCCTTTTATACCGGCGAACTACTGCTCTATTGCTTCGTGCGCGGTTACCGTATCCGGAAGAACCCTCTGACTGCAGAGCCAATGCCGGAACACAAATGGCTCAGTGAAAATGGTTTCTTCATCGGTTTGCTCTTCTGGATCATTCTGTTCGTTCTCTTGTACGTACTTCTTTGAGTATCTTGGACTACGCCGGCGACACACGCGTGCCGGAATTCCGGAATGGTTTGTTCACGGCAACCGGACTCCATGCTTCATGCCGGTCTGGGACGATCCTGAAACATGCAAACGTGGGGGCAGGTCTTTCATCTTGAATCCGCTAAAGACTATTTTCATGATGATCCGGTGCGATCACCCTGAAGCAGGATGGTTCAACGGGGAAAGGGAGATTCAAGAAACAAGACCCTGAGTGTGTGTAATGACAAACGTGAAGGTGTCCACAGTATTCAAGGGACGACACTATAGCATTTCGGAGATGCTACATGGATCTTGTCAAGGCCGTCTGGGGCTTCATAATAGCGGTCGGCGGTGAGTACCTCGGAATACTCCTGGTGGGCCTATTCATGCTTGGTGTCATGGCGTCGTTTTACTATACCGGCGAGGTATTGCTCCGCTGTTTTGTACGCGGTTATCGAATCAGGAGGGGCTTCATGTCCCCAGAGCCATTACCCGACCATGAATGGCTCAGCAACAATAGCATATTCATTGGATTCTTCTTCTGGGTCATCGTAGGGGTCTTGCTCCATTGGCTGCACGCTTCGCTCGTGAAGTAACTCTGAGGCTGTGAGCATGTCTCAGGCAACCGTCCGGCCCGCGATACTCGGACTCGCCACCAACTTCGTTAGGAACGATCGCTTGGCAATTGCAGCACATGACTCCTTTACACGATCTCTGATAACTCGATATAAGATGCCCGGCCCGCCTTGGAGGGATTCCCAGTTGTCGGTGTTCCGCCTGTTCCTGAGATCTTGAGAAAGAGAACCGCAGAGGATCCCGGTCTCCGGATTGTAGTGAGAAGGACCGGACCCGATAAAATGGTTGCCGGCAAGCCTTCCAAAAGATCTTGGGGAACGACCATGAGTGTTCTCACACCGAAGCACAAGGTATCAAGCTCCTGATGGGTATCCCCGGGAATTCCATACCATATTCAAAGCCTGGAGCACTATGGGCACCACATGGGACTAATCAACGCTGTCTGGGAATGGATCATAATAGTCGTCGGAGAGTATGCGGCAGGCTTCTTGGGCTTCCTGGGCTTTCTCGCTCTCATAGCGTTGATTTTCTATACAGGGGAACTGTTGCTCTTCTGCTTTGTACGCGGTTACCGTATCCGGAAGAACCCTCTGACTGCAGAGCCAATGCCGGAACACAAATGGCTCAGTGAAAATAGTTTCTTCATCGGTTTGCTCTTCTGGGTCCTTCTGTTGATTCTGCCGTACATACTTCTCTGAATCTCGCAGAATCGGTTTGTGACTCAGAAGAGTTCCCATCATAGTTGGCGAGACCCTTCGCCCCGAGCCGGCCCCACGACTTCGCCACTGTGGCCGCGACAAAGTGGTCGGTGCAGGCCCTCATAGACAAGGTCCTGAAAACCGTGGACTCCCCGCAGATCGGCACGGTGACCAACCGGATAGAGTACGAGGTTATGGAACGAAGTGAGTGTGCCTGTCCCTCCTGTGACTGCCCCGAGGGTTTACCTTCGATTCCCATTCCAGACTTTTCCATCTTGGAAGGATGGGACTTCCTGCTGGACGGCTCCGAGCTGCCAAGCTCGTGGCCACAGACTTCAGAAGATACCGGGGCAGGTGGAATACCGTATTCAAGCGATCATGATCTGGGTGAGTTCCATTCATCGCTTGGGAATTCCTCTTTTGGTGAGACAATAATCGGGGCCCTGAAAGGAGGGTGGCAGCTCTCCGACAGCGATGGAGGTTCTTCCGGTACTGAGAACATCACGGAATCCGGAGGCTGGAATCCGGCCGCCACTGGTGAGTATCCCGGTACTCCATCCGGCGATGATGGGAATCGGTATCTCCCTCGGGGGGATTCGGAGGGCACCGGAGGTCTTACGGGCCTCTCGGGCGAAACCACAGGAGGAACGACTATCACTTCAGGGGGTAGTCAGGGCGATTTCCGGCAGACCCTGTTGGAGAATCTCGCGGGTGCCAATATAGCATTTGCTGCAGCTGTTGCTGCACTCGGTTTCTTGGTCGCCTGCTGGCCATATGTTGTGAGAGCCATTCAATTCTTGCGTCAGGCATTTTCATTGGTGAATCGAATCCGGTTCCTGCAAAGATGGGCTGATAAGCTGAGGAATATGACAAAACGCGACTGGATCAAAGTGATCAGATGGTTCTTCATATTCGTCCTGACAGGACTTTTGACTTGCTTGGACTACATTATCAATACTCTGGAAGGGTGGGAACGATCGATGTCGTGGAAATATGATTGGGACGATTGTCGCATGAAGTTGGTGAGAGGGACACGGTATGCCCTGGAGGATTTGCGCCGTTGGTTACAGCGTTTGAAGAAACAAGTTGAGGATGGCTGGCGTGACAGAGCCCCGTATAATCCGGAGTATCATCCGTAAAGGACGCCCAATGATGATCAAAGTGGCATCTTTTGTGATCTACCGCAGTTCTATTCGTGTCTCCCCGGTATAGTGATTCTCAATGCCGTGAGGGCCACGGGATCGTTGACAACCGTTGGACATGCCTACGATAAGCTGTTCAGGGAGGACCCAAGAATGGGAGGAGGCGACACGGGTGACCGCATTGAAAAGTCTGACGGATCCGAAAAATTCAAGCAATTATCCGGTAGTGGAGGTCTCTTTATCCGATGCGGGATGCTCATTTGCGCGTTTGTCTTCCTAGGCTGGGGGCTCTGGTGGTCGTATCCGGTCGTCTTTCGAGGGCCGAAAGTTGTGCCCCCCCTCGATCCCCTTGTGGACATGGCGATCCTTGCTGAGATTCTTGTTTGCTTTGTTGTCTTCCCTCTGCTCACGGCAACGATCCTGTGCTGGTACAGCTTGAAATGGCCGAAGGTACCTAACAAATTGGAATCCAAGACGATTCCTTTCTCTCGGCGCAGCTACGTCGCCCCCCGGTGGCTCCACATCAATCCGTACGCGATCATCAGCTTCGTTGTGGGAGTCGTTTACATCTGGATTGCATCTTTCTTACTCATAGCTTTGTTCTCCCTCCCTGTGTTTCCCGGTTTCTCGCCTGCACACAGGCACATGGAATCAGCAGTTGTATTTGTGGCTCTTGTAATCGCAGCCGGACTGCGTCGCTGCATCCTTGCCGTCAAGAAAGGCCGATTGCCGATCGGATGGGAGGGTACCCTGACGTATTCGAATTATCTGCCCATTTGGCGGATGGTGGTAATGAGTCTCATTACGTGCGGTCTCTATCACCTTCAGTGGTTTGCAGACGTTTCGGAGCAGCTGAAGAAGACTCTGCATGTGAAACTGCGGCCGGGCCCGCAGTCATTGGGCCTGATCTTACCGGTCTACAATTCCCTTCTCGCTCACCAATTCTTCATTCACATCAACCAAGCAGCCGAAAGAGCCGGTGCCAAACGTGGGCTTTCACCGCTCCCGTTAACGGTTTGGTACACCCTTGTATATGGCGGCGTAATCTACGTACTGGTTTTCCAATGGCACAGCGCGGTCTGGGCCATTACAGTAAGCTTATTGACACTTGTTTTCGCAGGCACCTGCCTGCTCGCTGTTGTTCAGAACACCCTCAACGCTATCTGGCTTAAGGAACAGACAGACCTGCCCGTGAGAGACAGTTTCTCGAAGGATCAGTGGTCGGATGTGGTTCAGGGGTGGTGTATGTGGAGCTTGATAGCCTATTTCCTGCCTGGATACTGGCCGGGATAGATCTCCATAGCGAATGCCGTCACGGCCGGTCGTTGATGCCCCGTAACTAATGAACCCTTTTCCTGCTGATCGGCGATACGGCACTGCAGTCGTTTCACGACTTACTGGGCTGGTTCACGAGAACGGTCGCGTATTGTCGCATACGATTCGCAGTAACCCCGGCCTTGAAAGACCGGTCTACTGTCATACAGTCCCTCCGGGACGTTAAAGCTTCTAAGTGCCGACAGGGGCGGCTGAATGTAGGGACGGGTCCAAAACCTGCCCCCACAGAACCACCGGTTCATGAGTCGCCGGCGTGACCAAACCGCTCTTGTTAGAGCCTATGGTGCCTGGGGACTTGCCTGTGAGCGACAAACAAGAGGACGTCGAGCTTCATGAAAGCATTGTCAAGAGCCACTATTTTGATCGCGGGTCTCATCTCGTGCCTGATTGGCTTACCATGCGTCTATGCGGCCCTTTTGTCATTCACGAGGACTGACCTGCCCTACACCGCATCGCAGAAGCTAGTAGGCGCCATTCTTGCGGGCATTTTTCCTCTGGTGGTAGGCATACTGCTCCTGTACTATTGGTTCTGGACGAGGCCGAGTGCGCGAGAAGCAGAGGGCAGAACGGTTCCGCAAGAGACGCCTCCCCGACCGGTCCACGGGTACGTCAATCTGCCTCCTAATGAGGTGCTGAGACTGCTTTTCGGTGCCGCATTGCTGTGGATGGGGCTTAGCGTGGTGCTGGCCTACCTGTATATTCCCAACCCGTTTACCGATCTTCCACAGCCCATTAACCCAGTGAATGGCGGTCTAATCCTCCTGTTTGTCGCTGCACGCACGTTCTGGAGAGTCGTGAAGAGGCAGAGAAGCTCATGAGCGTACCCCGCAGAGACGGCGACCTATAGCGATTCAAGATGAGGTCCATTCTGGTACCAATACGTCTTGTCGGCGGGATCTTGCTCATACGTTCCGCACAGACCGATACTACCTTTGCCGGACAGCCAAGGCAAGCAGAGAAAGAGGTCCCTTGTCACGCGATGCCGGCGAGACAACGATGGATGCTCACAGCACAGAGGACATGTGGGTTCGTGGTCGGATTCATTGTGATTGCGGTAAGTCAAACGGTGATGACGATTGGGATTCTGCATTTCATATCGCATTCGTCTGTTGCAGAAACCAAATCAGTCGAGATATCAAAGGATTTCGTTCTGATGGTCTTCAGCGGCATCTTTTGGTTGGGCATCGGAACACTGCTCTGCGGCTACTCCATATGCCGTCCGGGCACCACTGCTGAATCAATGAACGGTCTGGCGACCGGTTTGTGTTCCGGCACAATCGTTCGGTGTTTGTCGCTGTTACGGCCACGGAAATTCTTGTGGTTCGTCTTCGGACTCGTGTCCTACTGGACTGGTCTCACTGTATCTTCCCTGGTCCTTTGGGGCGGTGAAAGTTTGGGCGATTTTTCGCTTCCGGTTCAGTTGGCTCTTGTCTTGATCACCACAATGGTCACAGGCACTCGCTTCGTTTGGAAGGCCCTGAAGCCGGATCGTTGAGGCAAGCAGACAGCACTGACGGACACATTGCCTTTTCGGGACTGAGCGGAGCGGATGGGGTCCGAACTCGGGAAACGGGTCCCGGGAGTTGCCCTGGGGTTCGAGCGATCCGGTGGTTTCCGGCTCAAGTGATTCCCCGGCCACCGTGGCGGCTGAATATTTGGAGGCCTCACGGGGTTCGTCTTCTGCCG